>CAWKZI010000300.1:0-4026 GCA_963854365.1 Gammaproteobacteria bacterium | reverse complement strand
GTGCAGAAAGAGTTTTGCGACGATTCGCAAATTTTTAATGCCATCGACTACCTCACCAAGTGTGGTGTAGGCATCTGCGGCGCCTGCGATGCACCTGACGGCCGTCGACTCTGCGTTGATGGTCCTTTTCTAGATGCCGCGGACAAAGGTGTCACTGATAAATAACTTCAAAGTCTGACATTCTCGACAAGGTCTCCCTCTTCTATTAGCATCAAATGCAGTCAACTCTAGCAATCAACTCCAATAGAGAGCATTGAGCGGCGGTAAGCCGACTCGAGCCGATGAGGAAATTATGAAACGTCGATCATTTATCGCAGCAACTGCTGCTTCTGCAGCATTACTCCCTAGAATTGTCCAGGCTCAAGATCTCGCTCCCCATGCAGCACGAGATTGGACTGGCAATACGCCGTTGCGCTACCCAGACCCGGATTTAGTGGCATTAGACCCACGATTTCGGCGCTATATCCTCTTTAATACCCCCATTCAACGCCACCATGTAGGTACCATGTGGGCTGAAGGTCCGGCCTGGAATGGTGTTGGGCGATATGTGGTGTGGAGCGATATCCCAAATAACCGACAACTACGTTGGATTGAAGATGATGATCGGGTTACTGAATTTCGCAACCCTTCCGGTAATAGTAATGGCAATACTTTTGACCATCAGGGCCGGCAGATTTCCTGCGAACACGGCGGTCGCCGGGTGGTGCGCTATGAATACAATGGCGATGTTACGATTATCGCTGATAGCTATGAGGGTAAGCCACTGAACTCTCCAAATGATGCAGTGTCTCATCCGGATAGCAGTATCTGGTTCACCGACCCACCCTATGGCATCCTTGGATATTATGAAGGTAACCGTGCCGAACAGGAACATCCACTCTCGGTATATAGAGTCGATGCTGACGGTGATATCAAACGGGTAACCGATGATATTGATGCCCCCAATGGTCTTTGTTTTTCTCCCGATTATTCTCTGCTCTATGTCGCAAATACTGGTGCAGGCCAGGATATACGGGTTTGGGATGTCGATGGCGCCATTTTGCGAAATGGCCGAACATTTGCAGAGCTGGTAGACCCAACTACTGGAAGCCGAACCAGCGCCGATGGTATTCGTTGCGATGTTGATGGGAATGTTTGGGCAGGAGCCCGCCCTGGAGTCCAAATTGTAGCACCCGATGGAGTTACTATTGGAGTCGTTCGACTTCCTGAAGTATGTGCCAATGTTTGTTTTGGTGGCACTAAACGCAACCGATTATTTATGACAGCAAGCCAGTCTTTGTATTCAGTTTATGTTGGCGTTCGTGGAGCTGGGGTTGCGTAAATAATTTGAAAAGTTAAACACGTCTCCAGTTAGTAGATTGCTTGAAGGAGGTCTTAGAAAAGTCAATTCCTGCTTATTAGTTAGCATTAATTTTTATGGTTTTTCCTTTGCAGAAGCTCCACTTTTTTAAGACCAAGAGTGCAGATCCAAAAGCACAGATCCTCATACTAGAGAATGGTAAACCTCCAGTGAAGCCTTTTAATAACAGACTACTATTTGCCTCAGTATTAACATCTTTGTTTACTACTTTCGCCCATGGTCAGATCCAACCCGACCCGATTCGTTACGAAGCTTCAATAGAGAGTTTTGAGAATGCAGACCTTTTGTCTCCTCAACCTAACAATGCAATTTTATTGGTTGGTAGCTCTAGTATTGGCTTTTGGAATAATGACGCGCCTGCAGACCTTGCTCCTCTGAATGTTATTCCGCGAGGCTTTGGCGGCAGCGTTATGAATGATGTACTGCATTACTATGAGCGAGTTGTACTTAAGTATGCACCACGAGCAATTGTCCTTTACGAAGGAGATAATGATCTAGCCTGGGGCTTATCTCCCACAACGATCCTTAATCAACTAGCCAATCTGATAGCTAATCTGGATCGCGATCTTCCCGATACCAGACTGTACCTCCTTGACATAAAACCTAGTATCTCTCGCGCGCACCTTTGGACCCTCGCACAAGAGGTGAACAATGGCTTTGCCTCAATCGCCGAAGCAGATCCAAATGTTTTTCATATCAATGTAGCTGCGTTTTTATTAGATGATAATGGCAATATTCGCAAAGATATTTACCGGCCTGATGGCTTGCACCTTAACACTGCTGGATATGATATTTGGGCTGAGGTAATTAGGGCTGCACTCACCCTTCGTGAAGCTGAATTTTCCAATGACTCAATCGGTACTAATTTTTATAATCAAACAAATGAATTAGTCACTGACTGTGCAAAACTAATCAATGATAGTCAAAATAGAAAATATACTTTGGGGTTTCTATTAACTCCAACTGGCCTTCAGCTCTCAAATTTCGACTCGCGGTCAAAAAATTCGAACTGCAACGATACTCTAGAAGTAATATTTAATAATGATGGTACTGTGCAAAAAGCTACTTTTACCAGCAACATACTTTATGTTTACAAAAGAGAAGGACCCTACCTGCTAAACGCTGAACATGATAGGAGCCGACTACCAACTTCTCAAACGGGGGGGGCATTCGTATTCGATGCTATTGAAGCAATATTAATTAAGTAAAAAATCATGACTCAAACCTACCTCAATACGACGGCATTCCCATAGACCCAGGGCGTCATTACTTAGCGCATCTTTGCTCGCCCAACTCTTACTCTAGTGACAATATAATAAAATATTTTAATGTTTCTCCTTAAGTTTCTTAAACCTAAAAGCAGAGACTCTTACGAGATAATCATGTTGTAATGCAAAAGCTCATCGGTAACTATAGGCACTAGGCAGATTTCATGCTCTAGAAAAGGAAAGTCAAATGGAAAAAACTAAGCTTACACATCGAGTTATAACTAATTTAACTTCACTGGCTATCGCCACTCTGATTAGTTTCACGGCTATCAGCTCCTATGCTGATATTGACAAATCGAGACTAGATGCAGTTCTTGCCGACCTGCAGTCGCGCATTGATCAAAGCAAACTTTCTGGCGCTGTCGTTATGGTGGCGCAAGATGGCAAAGTACAAATGACAGAAGCCCTGGGTTATCAAAATATTGAAGATGAAGTGCCTATGAGCACTGATTCCATCTTTCGCATTTTTTCGATGACTAAGCCAGTGGCTGGTACTGCACTGATGATGCTATATGACGAAGGAAAATTTAAACTGGAAGATCCAGTTGAGAAGTATATGCCTGAATTGGCAAATATGCGGGTCTTTGTTAATCAGCTAGACGATGGGACTTTTGAAACGGAAGATGCTGTTCATCCAATGACTATTCGGGAGCTGATGAGCCATACCGGTGGACTGCTCTATACTCCGCCTCTCTCTCAAGGCCCGATCGCTGAAGCTTATGCGAAAGCAGGCATCATGAATCTCCCTAACTACACCTTGGCAGAATCAATTCCTGCTCTCGGTAATATTCCTCTTGCCTATCAACCCGGCACACAATGGGTTTACAGTATTTCTGTTGACGTTCAGGGTTACCTAGTAGAGTTGCTTTCGGGCCAATCATTCGATGAGTTCCTGCAAGAACGCATTTTTGATCCGCTGGAAATGACTGATACTGGTTTCTATGTAAAAGCTGAAAACGCGAGTCGATTTTCGCGACAATACAGACCAACTAGTGATGGGAAATTACGTCGTAGTGATTCCGGAGCATTTCTAAAACCAGCGAAGTTTCTTTCTGGTGGCGGCGGATTGACTTCTACGGCTAGTGACTATATGAAATTTGCCCAGATGCATTTAAACAAGGGCCTTCTCAATGGCAAAAGGATTTTGTCAGAAGAAGCAGTTCAGATTATGCGAAGCAACCAATTACCTGAAGCAGTGAGTGGTATAGGTGGACTTTACCCTGGCAATGTTTTTGGTGTTGATTTCGCCATCGTAAATGACTCTAACGCATTCAATGGTGCTCCTGTTGGAACGCACTGGTGGTGGGGTATTGCTGGATCATGGTTCTGGATTGACCCGGTTGAGAATATAGTCTTCATTGGCATGATTCAGAATGACGATGTTCTTTACTCGATTCG
>CAWKZI010000299.1:0-4055 GCA_963854365.1 Gammaproteobacteria bacterium | reverse complement strand
AAAATCTTGTGGCGCTAGAGCTTGCAGAAACATTAAGCAATGTTTTTGAGGAAGAAGATGAGCGGCTTGAAGTGCTGCCCGAACAAACAGGAGAGGGTTCGCTCGAGCCGACAGAAGCAGGTTCAACGCCTGCAGAAATTGCGGCACCAGGTGCAGGAACCAGCACAGCAGTATCGGCCGACCTTATGGTTAAAATTGTTGCGGATGAAGCCACCAATAGCCTCTTGATTCGATCAACGGCGAGAGATTATCGGCAATTGCTAACTACCATTAACCAGCTTGACGTAGTGCCGCTACAGGTAATGGTCAATGCAGTTATCGCACAAATTACCCTGACTAATGCCACACGTTTTGGCGTGGATTGGAGCCGCATAGCCAATAACACTGCTATAGCACCAATTTCGACTGACACAGCGACAGCTTTTGTGCCTAACCTTGGCGGATTGATGTTTACTAAGGGGTTTCTGGATGGCTCCGCGAGAGTAGAGGCAACCCTGGAAGCCATAGCCGTAAATAACGATGTGCGCTTGCTAGCAAGGCCATCGCTTACTGTGATTAATAATCAGGAAGGTGAAATTCAAATTGGTGCTGAGGTTCCCGTTGAAGCGGGTCAGGCCATTGGCAGCGGTGGTGTTTCAACCACTAACATTCAGTATCGCCCGACTGGAATTGAGTTGTATATAACCCCGCAGATTAATGATGACGGTATCGTTAACTTAATCATTCGACAGGTTCTTTCTTCTGTCGATAACGGCTCCTCGGGGGTTAATAACAATCCAGTATTTAATAATCAGGAAATTAGCACTACAGTCGTTGTTCGAAACGGCGAAAACGTAGTGCTTGGCGGCCTAATACAAAATGATGACGAGCTTCTTAATACTGGAATTCCAATATTGAATCGCCTGCCAGGGGTGGGTAGATTGTTTTCCTATCAGCAAGAAAATCAGGAGCGCCGAGAATTGTTTATTGTTTTGCGGCCAGAAATCATCAATCTTAACGCCGAGGGAGGTGTAGAATACTCAGATATACTCGACCGATTCGAACTGGCCTCAGAATTGTTTGAAGATTTGAATTTGGCGGCGATCGGCCTTTAAGGTTTCGTAGAACTAAAAATGGCTGAAAAGAGTCCAATTAGGCAACGAAATAGAATCAATTAGTAAAGCACATGATTACTTTCTTGCTGCTAAGATTTAGGCAAACCCAAATGAGAATAAATAAAATTAAAAAATCAATAGTTAGCAGTGAACGCCAATCTGGCTTTACCCTGATTGAGATATTGGTCGTTATGGCGATCATCGGTATGCTAGCCGTAATGGTAGCGCCGAATATTTTTAGGCAACAAGCAAGTGCTCAGCGCGATACAGCGATGGCTAATATTTCAACTCTATCTGCGGCTTTAGATACCCATCGCTTGGATGCAGGTGAATACCCCGATAGCCTGGATGGCTTGCAAGTTAACACTTCAGGTAGAGCTTCGTGGAATGGACCCTATCTTCGACGTGATGTGCCCCTAGATCCATGGAACAATGAGTTCGTCTATGACGCCGATGGCAGGGAATTCACACTGCTTTCATATGGTGCCGACGGTGAACTAGGCGGCGAAGGCGATGACGCCGATATCAGTCTCTAGGGACGCCTATTTAAAATCTTCATATTCTGGTTCCGCGGGGTTTACACTCCTCGAATTAATGGTCGTACTCACGATTATAGGAATGGCCAGTATTCTGATCGTACCGAATGTTGGAAACCTTGACTCACGTACTTTCAATACCCAGATGCGCCAAGTCACTTCTTTGCTGAACTACGCCCGTCGTATCGCCGTGGTTCAGGGCCAACCCAGCACAGCAACTTTCTATGCAACGCTTGCGGAAGGCGACCTAGGGTCTGAAGATGCCAATCGGCGCGGTAATAATATTGGTAGCTGGGAGAGTAATGGCGCCGACCTTCGTTTTCGTGACAGCACGGATCGAGAAACAGATATCGAAGATCGCATAGACATTACATTCTATCCTGAAGGCGGCAGTACCGGTGGTACCTTGATATTTTCTCTTGAAGACCAAATTGTAAACGTTGTTGTAGACCCTTTTACTGGGAGGGTATCAACAGAATATGAATAACCTCAATGCGAACCCAAGTGTTCATAAGCAAGCTGGATTCACTCTCTTGGAGGTAATTGTTGCCTTGGCAATTACCGGGTTTATCCTCGGAGGGTTGTTTTCATTAGTTGGAGGCAGCAAACAGCTATCATGGCGGTCTGAAGAAAGTTTGATTCGCGCAACGCAGGTCAGAGCAGCAACAAACTTTGCGCTATTGGAAAACGAGTATCGTGACATTGAGCCAATACTGCTTGGAGATGCATACGATATTGTTTCGGACGAGTTGCTTGAGGAGCCAGAAAGAAAGACTCAACCCAGTACCTTCGCGTTGCAGGCTTTTGAAATATTCAATGATGACAGGGATGAGGTCATCAGCGGGTCTCGCTGGATCCAACTGGATTTGCCGCGGTAGTGAGTTCACTTATGATTGTGCGATGCAAAAATAAAGTCAGCGGATTCACTCTTATAGAAGTTGTTCTTGCATTAAGTCTAACTACGCTAATTTTGGGTTTACTGAGCACAAGCGTATTTATTGTCACCGAGGATTGGAATAGAAACTCCGATGTTCTCGATACTAGCCTCGATGAAGCTCTTGCTATCTTGCAAATCGATCGCGCCTTACATGGTGCATTCCCGCATAGCTTTACTAATGCAGAAACTCTTTCTCGGCAAGTTTACTTTATTGGTGAAGATGATTACTTAAGCTGGGTTTCCTCTGTCTCTCCTCAGCGCACGCCTGGCCTTACTACCTGGGAAGTGTATTCAGTTGATGATGAGGGCGTTTATCTAACAATGGTGCCGGCCTTTAGTGACAACCCTACGGAAAGATTACAAGAAGCAGAGCCCTTGTTGTTGTTGCCCGGCTACAAAGTTGAATTCTCGTATCTCTATGAGGAGCTGGATGAGAATAAGTACTGGCGTGAAGATTGGGAAGGTGATGAACTATTGAGTTTGCCACTTGCTGTTTACGTGCTCTTTGAACCTATGGATGACAATGACAATAAGGAAGCGCTGGAAATAGTTGCACGGATCCGCAGCAACGAACATCGCAGCATTCGTCCGAACACTAGTGCCGAGGCCACACTATGAAAAAGCAAGCTGGCGCGGTCATTATTATCGTTCTATGGACATCGGTGCTATTGACAGTCCTGGTAACGGCAATGGTCAGCAAAGTTCGTCTCTCTGCGAAAACTGCAGTACACAATCAGGAAGCTAGCATGGGTTGGGCGGAATTGATGGGTGTAGTGAGTCAGGCTGAGATGGAGTTAATGCTTGAGAATATGCCCCTGCCGATCGGAGAGCAGCTGGAAGAAACCGATGAGGGTGAAGTTAGACTATCGAAGTATCGATTCAATGGCCAGGCATTAGAGCTGCACTATCCTAGTTCTGAAAACATTGTGGTGCGTATTTATGATCATGCTGGAAAGATAAACCTAAACCGGATTCCGCGTCGTAACATGCAGTTGCTAATTGAAAAGAGACTTGGAGGCTTAGATGCTAACCCTGAACATGTACAGGACTTACTCGCAGCTTGGACAGATTGGACCGACCTAAATGACCTAGAAGGGCTTAATGGTGCGGAAAGAGAATATTACGAATCTCTCGAACAGCCCTATGAGCCTCGCAACAATCCTGAGCTGGATACTGTGGAGGAAATTCTTCACATTAGGGGGTTCGCAGAGCTTTTCGAAGGCGTAAATCTAAATGCCGCATTTACGATCTATGGAAATGACCGAACCGTGAATCTTAATTTAGCAACGCGTGAGGCCATGCAGTTGCTGCCGGGTTTGGACGATGAACTAATCGAGAATATTCTGGCCTTTCGCGAAATTGAAGATCTACAGAATCGAGCCGAAATTGCCGAAATCGTCCCTTTTGAAAACTTGCAAGAGTTATCAGCTTGGGTCGGTAATGGCACCTCAAACTTCTTTTCTGTAGTCGCCTACCGTGCGTTGGAAA
>CAWKZI010000298.1:0-4075 GCA_963854365.1 Gammaproteobacteria bacterium | reverse complement strand
CACTTGGATAACGGCACTGGGGCTCGCGGGATGGATACTGTCCGCGCTTCCCTTTGATGAGCTAATCCAAACCATTACGAATCTTCTTCCCTCGCAGTGGATAGCCTGGATTACCCTCAACCTGATTGTCATCATGCTGCTTGCCGGACGCTGGCTGGTGCTGACTCGGGCTATGACATTGCCTTGCAAATTCTTACAGTTATTACGCTTGCGTCAGGCGTGCCAGGTAATCAGTTTTGTGACACCTGGCCCCCAATTTGGTGGCGAACCACTACAGGTTTACTGGTTATGGCGGAGGTATGGTGTGTCCGGTCATGCCGCCTTCCTCGCCGTTGGTCTTGACCGCTTCTATGAGCTGTGGATTAATTTTGCTGTTCTATTATTAGCAGTGCTTACCTTGCTGGCTACGCGTTCTATCGGTTTTGTGAACTGGCAGATCATAGCGTTCGTTTTATTAGGGTTGCTACTACTGATGGGCATAATTGGCTGGGCTTTTTTACAGAAACCACTGAACATTCGCGATTGGATAACCCGGTTAGCCGGCCGCTGGCAAAATCATGAACGCCTGCGCAACCTAAATACTAATGTTTCTCAATTGAATGAATCATTGCAAAAGATATTTACAAACCAGCGGCCAGCTCTCGGAGTGGCTCTGGGTCTATCATTGCTGGCCTGGACTGGAATGATAGCGGAGTTCTGGCTGTTGCTCAGCTTTGTCGAAGTGCCACTTGATCTAGTGACTTTTGTTTTTCTATTTACTGTGATGCGCCTTGCTTTCCTGCTGCCACTACCTGGCGGTGTTGGCAGTGTCGAGGCCGGTCTTTTTTGGGCGTTTCAGGCCCTGGCTTTGCCAATGCCGGCGGCAGCCGGCCTAATTGTTTTGATGCGTTTACGCGATGTTGTTATTTTATTGGCCGGCGCTGCTGCATTACCGGGGCTGCAATCGCCGTTACCCAGCGCCGTGGCAACGGAGCCATGAGATAGCCTATGATCGACCTTCGACTTAATAGTCCATGACATAAGCTGCCCAGCAGCTGTCGTTCTCCCAGATCCTGACTGTAAAACAACCTGAACCCGGCGGCTTGATACCACTTAGTAGCTTGCCGCAGACAATACGACTGAAATGTTCGATGCTTGGGTTAATCCCTTCGAATTCAGGAAGATCATTGAGCATGCTCTCACCAAAATAATCGACGACGGCCTGCAGTTCCTCCTCGATTTTCACGATATCTACAAGGTAGCCGTGCTGGTCTAATTCGGCGGCCTCAAGCCGAACTTCAATGACATAAGGATGTGAATGAGGGCTATTTTCGGCACCCCAGTCACCACCGATGAGATAGTGTCTAGCAATCAGATCACGTCTTACTGAAACTGTGTACATTCTGTATACCTCTAATCAAAGTACTGATTAACTGACGCTAGTCCCGATAATCAAAAATTATTTGTGCTGTGTTCTGCGGTGAATCGTCCAATAGCCGATAGGCTTCAGCAGCTTTAGCGAATTCTAGGTTATGGCTAACAAACTGTGAGGGCTGGCACCTTTGAATCAAGCCCCACACCACAGAGAAGCGCCTTGCTTTATCCCAGCGACCACTTAACTCAGGGGAAATCGTACTGACTTGGCTGCTTATGATTGCTATGCGGTTACGATGAAATCTCTCGCCCAGATTAATATTACCGCTCTTCGTGCCATACCAGCTGCCAACAACGATGCGCCCAGAGTAGGCACTTAGGTCTACCGCCAGATTCAACGAGGTTGGAGAACCAGTTAGTTCAAATACTACATCGGCACCACCGCAAACCTCACTAAGCTTTAGCTTCTCCTGCAGAACATTAATTTCTTTATCGGCTTCAGGGCTAAACGTCGCCTGGACTCCCGCTTGGCCTGCTAGTTTCCGGCGGCCGTCGATTGATTCCACAGCATATAGATCAGCAAGAGGAAATTCGGCTAGGACACTGGACACCAACAGCCCGACGATGCCTTGGCCCAGCACTACAACACGCTCTCCGAGGCGCGGATTGCCATCCTGCACCAAATTTACAGCTGTTTCCATATTGGCCAGAAACACAGCATCCTTCGGATCTACGCCTTCGGGCAAAAGAATTAAGCCATCTATAGCGCATACGTGATGGCTTGCATGGGGTTGAAACGAGAAGACCGTTTTACCTACCCAATCGACGCCCACGTCCTGACCAACCTCTTCTATGCGGCCGACACAAGCATAGCCATATTGCATGGGATAGTTAATTGTCTGTGCTTCGGAAGCCCCCAGCCTTTCATCCAGAGACATTGCAGTGGGAAGCTGGCCACGATAGACCAGCATCTCGGTACCGGCACTGATCGCCGAAAACAGATTCTTGACCAGCACTTGATCGGGTTGTAACGACGGCAATTGTTGTTCGCGAATTTCGACCTGATGAGACCCCGTGAAGCAGAGTTGCTGAGCTTTCACCGGCCGGGCCCATCATATTGAAAATCTCCCCACACGATAAGATCGCTACCTGCAGGCGCGCAGTGCAACGGATGAATACTCAGCTGGTCATCACAGCCCCCCGCTTGCAAATCGCCAACTGCCTTGTAGCCACCCACAATTCGAGGGGCGACGGTCAGTACCATAGCATCTGCCAGACGCGCTTTCAGGAAGGCCGTGATGACTGTCGCTCCTCCTTCCACCATTAGACTTTTGATTCCCCGCTCCTTGAGCAGGCCCATAGCGACTTCAAGCGGCACCTGTTGTTGATCTACGCCAGCAATATCCACGGACAGGACATCTACCTGTTCACCAAAAGATTTAGAATTAGGCCGCACTGTTAAGATCCAGCACCGCTTATCAGGATGATGACAAATTTTTGCAGCGTGCGGCGTGCGCAATCTACTGTCCAATACAATTGGCTGGGGATTCGATCCGGGCCACTTCCTGACTGTAAGTTGCGGATCATCGCTTAACACGGTCCCAATACCGACCAGAATACCATCATGAAGACTGCGCAATTGGTGTGTCAGTTGGGTAGATTCCTCACCGCTGAAACTCAATGACTCTCCAGAGCGAGTCGTAATGCTGCCATCCCAACTTTGCGCATAAGAGAGAGTGATAAAGGGCCTGCTGATGGCTTGAAAAGAGGAGAGTCGGGAGTAAAACCACTTTTCGATCTGCTGGTTTAGAGTTGGGGAAGTCACTATCAATTGTCAGAGGACGTGTTTGCCATACGCAGCAAATGATTCATGCGTTGGGCCTTGGTCGCTAGGTACTGAGAATTTTCTGGATTTACAAAATTTTCCAGTTCAACACGTTCGCTTACCTTGATTCCCGCCTCTTCGAGTGAACTAATCTTAAGTGGATTATTCGTGATAAGCCGGACAGACTTAATCCCGAGGTCCTCCAGAATACAAACGGCTACTGTGTAGTCACGCTCATCTGCCTGATGCCCCAGTAGAAGGTTTGCATCCACAGTATCATGACCTGCATCTTGCAGGTTGTAGGCGTGGATTTTTTGCTGCAAGCCAATACCCCGACCTTCCTGGCGCAGATAAACAATCAACCCCTGCCCCTCCTCGGCGATCAATTGCATCGACCGGTCGAGCTGCTCGCCGCAGTCGCACCTGAGGGAACCAAAGATATCACCGGTGAGGCATTCCGAATGCATTCTAACCAGAGTATCCTCTCGCCCACTAAGATCTCCCATACAGAAGGCGAGATGCTCTTTCTCGTCTTGGGTATTGCTGTAATAGACGAGTTCGAATTCGCCGTACTCGGTTGGAATACGGGCGCTGACAGCGCGGGTTACTGAGAGATTAGCCATCCCGCTATCTTACGAGTTTCAACTGTAGCGGTAAAGCTTAGCGCGGATAATTCATTATATGGACCACTGCTGGCTTGGGCACCTAGCAGTGACGTTGCATGTACCTATCAACAGATCAAATAGCAAAGATAGGCCTATCATAATTGCTATAATATGTGGAGACTGGCTTGCTAGATACATTCTTATCTCTTTAGCTCGGCTGGACAGGGAGACGAAGTTCCTTCAGATACTGCAGACCGGATATAAGATTGATCCGAAACGGCAATTCCAACGC
>CAWKZI010000297.1:0-4076 GCA_963854365.1 Gammaproteobacteria bacterium | reverse complement strand
AGTTAAAAGATCTGACTTCTCTGTATGACGGTACATGAGATTCATCGCTGTAGCAGCAGCTTTTTTTTCACAATTCGCATGGTCAATAAGTAGCAACCGCTCCTCATCTAATGCTCTCTCAAGCCATTCAGTGGGTGTCTCACAAGCCAGAAAACTGTGTATATCTTTAAGCATGGGGAGGGGCTAGAAGGAAGAAATTAATAATTAACAACCAAATAGTAATTTTTTATTCCATGTGTTGGGAGCAATTAATGGCGAGTTTTCTTATCACCATTCCCTGATGGCTTAATTGCAGCTTCAGAAACAACATCTCGCTTACCATCCTCAAGAGCAGTACCTAATACTGCAGATTTCTGTTTCTTAGAGGTTTTTGCACCAAGTTGTTTGAGAACTTCTGTACGTTTAATAAGGTTACCTTTACCAGTAAGAAGTTTATTTTGAGCTTTTTCAAAGCTTTTCTTACTTGCGTCAATTTTCACTCCAATCTCTTCAACGTCATCTACAAAAGCGACGAATTTATCATAAAGAGCGCCTGCCTTTTCTGCTATCTCATTGGCATTTTGATTCTGTTGTGCCAAGCGCCACAAATTTTGCACTGTTTTTAATGTAGTTAACAAAGTAGTAGGCCCAACAAAAATAATATTTCGCTCGAAAGCATGTTGAGATAGTTCAGGATCATTTTGAATCGCTATCGAGTAAGCCGCCTCTATAGGCATAAACAAAAACACATAGTCTAAAGAGTTTATTCCCGAAAGATTTTGATAATCCTTTCCTGATAAAGATTTGACATGCATTCTTACCGATTGAATATGCTGGGTCAGTAGTTCTGACTTACTAGCTTCATCCTCACTCGAACAAAAACCATCCCAAGCTTTTAGCGAAACTTTAGAGTCGATAACAATATCCCTAGACTCCGGTAAATGCACAACCACATCAGGCTGCGATTTACTCCCATCCTCCGCCTTCAAGCTTACCTGCACGTCGTATTCTCGCCCCTTAACCAAACCAGATTTTTCCAGTATCGATTCAAGCACAATTTCCCCCCAGGACCCTTGGGTTTTATTGTCACCCTTCAGAGCATTGGTTAGGTTGATCGCATCTTCACTAATTTTGCTATTTAGCTTCTGCAGGCTTTCAATTTCCTTGGCCAAAGAAAATCGCTCCTTCGACTCTTTGTCATAAGTATCTTCAACGCGCTTTTCAAATTGCACTATTTTTGATTGCAATGGACCTAATACCATAGACAGCGATTCTTTATTAATAGCAGTGAATTTCTTACTTTTGTCATCGAATATTTCATTAGCTATATTTTTAAAAGCAACCCCAAGTTGATCCCGTGATTCGTTTAGCAGGGACATCTTTTCTTTAAACTGTTTCCCTTCCAATTCCAGAGATGTCGTTAGGCGGGCATTATCTTCTCTAAAAGCTTGCAACTGCGATTGCAGATAGACCACATCTGCTTCAGACTTCTTTAAAGTATTCTGGTTTTTTTCAATTTCCAGTTCTTTTGCTAGAAGCCTTTCTCTCAGGGAAGCATCGACTATGGATAAGAATTGAACGCGCCTGGAGAGATAAAAAATACATACCATAGCGGCAAAAAAAAATAATCCGGCAATAGAGAAGCTAAGTGTTGTCATGAATAGTTAAGGCTCTTTAACTTACTGAGTCGTAGTAAGCATAGAAAGATTATGTCTAGCTTAAGTTGTCATTAATAACTAACAATAGCTCTAAAGGTAACTCGGAGGGCTCTTCCGTCCCTTCTAATTCCTGAGTTTCAATTTGCACTGTCGAATCTAAATCAACTAGACGTACAACAAAATCCCTCTCTATTGCGACTTCTACATTATTGCCACCAAAAAATCGTCCTATTAAGCTAGGCTCGTCATCTTCATCAATAATGCCAGCAAACTTCACATTGAAAAACTTCTCATCTCTATCACTTTCTACGATTACGATTTCAGCACTTTCCAGAGCTTGTCGGATTTGTACCCAAGCTCTAGCGTAGTCAATACGTAACTGTAGAATTTGTTCACCATCATCATTTTCGACTATATTTGCCTTCCGCTCTGCTTCTATACTACCGGCGAGCAAACTTGCAGACGATGCCTGATAAACATCATTTCTATCAGCTAAATACTGTGAAATTGAATCAACAATTTGCCGCTCTAAATCCGGCGACGAGGATTCCTCTGGCCAGTTAATAATTAGAGGGACTCGGTCAGAGCGAAGGTTTTCAAAATGCCTTACATAAATTTCAGAATAACCAGAGTGCAAACCCGGCTCGATGGTTATTTGGTACTTATGCCGAGTTAAAAGATCACTATCAACCTCTACCCAAGCTGTCTCCATGATGCCACTGCTTGGATTTTCATAATCTAAGATTACTTGCAATTCTGTCCAATAATCTCTTACCAGAGGCCACACCTGACCGGGAGTAGCATCTATTACTACCCAGCGACGGTCTGCCAGGTTCTGGATAATGACACCTTCCCTTCTTTTTGTTTCGATGGGTTTAGGCATAGGAACGCCATCGAGTTCTTCCAGATTCAATGCAAATTGTTCTGGGATTACGTACAGCTGATCCAATGTGTAGCTATCGAGTTCCTCAGGGACTTCCATTGGGGGGAAAATTAGCGCCTCATTATAATTGCCTCCTCGGTCTCGAAAAATACCCTCATCTCCGAACAGAAAGCCACACGCATTTAGATTAAGCATCAATAGTATAAGTAGCGTTTGTTTAAGCATTAAATCTTTTCCATAATTCCATTCTAGAGAGTTTTTCCTAGAACATTAGTTTTGGTGCAAATACTAGTAATGCCAAGTGCTGTACGAGCCATCATGTAGCAATAGACACCTGTATTCCTGCCTGCTGCAATGCCTCACTAACTTGAAGTTTATATTTCTGCTCAAGTTCCATTAATGGAAGCCTAATCCCAGAGCCAATCATGCCCATTCTTTGTAATGCCCACTTTACTGGAATAGGGTTTGCTTCCAGGAATAAGTCTCGATGAAGTAACGCTAGCTGTTTATCTACGCCTTGAGCAGCTTCCACGTCTCCGGTTAGTGCCCAGGTACACATTTGGGCCATTTGCCGCGGAGCAACATTTGCCGTAACTGAGATGGCCCCATCGGCACCACTTAAAATTAATGGCAAGCTGACCGCATCTTCACCACTGTATATAGCAAGACGATCCCCGCAACGTTCAATTAGCTGTTGCCCTCTAGAAATATCACCCGTTGCATCTTTTATCCCAACGATATTTTCTAAATCGGCGAGACGCTCAACGGTTTCTAGAGCAAGATCGCAGGCAGTTCGCCCAGGTACATTATATAAAATCTGCGGTATATCTACGCCTTCTGCCACTACTTTAAAGTGCTGATATAGCCCCTCTTGTGAAGGCCGGTTGTAATAGGGCGTAACAAGGAGGCAAGCATCAGCATTATGTTCTTTTGCCGATTGAGTAAAAGATAAAGCTTCATCCGTAGAGTTTGAGCCTGTGCCCGCTATAACAGGAACACGCTGAGCAACCACTTCCACGCAATGCGCAACCAAATCACAATGCTCTTGTGTGGTTAGTGTTGCAGATTCACCTGTTGTACCTATGACCGCGATCGCATTAGTGCCCGCTTCAATATGCCATTCAATCAGACGGTCAAACGCAGACAAGTCTACCGAGCCATCGGTATGCATGGGTGTAACTATAGCTACAATACTGCCTTGAATTTTTGCGGACATTTCTTCGCTACTAGACTCGATATTGATTTCTAATTGGTTCTCAATTAATTGGCTGATGGCTCATTTTACCACATTGCCGAAAATTCAACCAAAATCTCACGCAGTTGATGATTCGAGTGGCTTGGTCTGCATTTTTCCGGGCCAGGCATTGATTATGGCCTTAATTAATGTTGCCAAGGGAATTGCAAAAAATACGCCTGCTAAGCCCCAAATCCCGCCAAATACGAGCACTGCTGCGATTATGGCTACAGGGTGCAAATTCACAGCTTCAGAAAAAATTATAGGCACCAACACGTTGCCGTCTATAATTTGCAAAATAAAATAAACAATTAATACGGTG
>CAWKZI010000296.1:0-4088 GCA_963854365.1 Gammaproteobacteria bacterium | reverse complement strand
GGAGACCCTGAGCAAATCCCCGAATTATCTTACGAAGAATTGCTGGATTTTTATAAGACTCACTATCACCCTGGCAATGCAGTATTTATGACTTATGGAGATATTTCTGCTTCAGCTCACCAAGAAAATTTTGAAAATCTTGCTCTCGCTAAGTTCGGCAAACTTGATTTGAAAATTGAAGTCACAGACGAAAAACGTTATTCCGCACCTATTAAAATCACTAGACCTTATGTCGCTGAAGGCGATAGTACCGAAAAGAGCCACGTCGTTCTCGGATGGCTATTAGGTGACAGTACTAATCTGGAAGACTTATTTAAAGCACAGCTACTCTCAAGCGTTCTGCTGGATAATAGTTCGAGCCCGCTACTAAAAGTTTTAGAAACTTCTAGCTTAGGTAGTTCGCCATCACCAATGTGCGGGCTCGAGGACTCTAATCGTGAAATGAGCTTAATGGCCGGCCTCGAAGGCTGCGCCGCCAAAGCTAGCGATGAAGTAGAGTCTTTAATTCTCAACACTCTTGAAACCATAGCAATCGAAGGCGTTGAAAAAGAGCATGTAGAGGCCGCATTACATCAACTTGAATTGAATCAAAGGGAAATATCCGGCGATAGTTATCCATACGGCCTGCAATTAATGCTAGCCAGCCTCTCTACAGCAATGCATCGTGGCGATGCTATAAGCTTGCTCAACATAGACCCGGTATTAGCTGAGCTAAGAGAACACATAAAGGATGAAGACTTTATTCCAAAATTGATCAGGGAGTTGATATTAGACAACCCACATCGAGTTACTTTAACGCTCAATCCTGATAACGAATTAGCACAACAAAAGATTGATGCCGAGCTCAGCAAACTCGAAACCATTAAAAACCAACTCAGCGATAAAGAACAACGGCACATTATCGCTCAAACTAAAGCGCTCGAAGAACGCCAACTACAACAAGATGACCCGGGAGTCTTACCTAAAGTTGGGCTCGAAGACGTACCACAAACCATGCCCGAACCGGAGAGAAGTGATTACGCATTAAAATCGAAATCAGCAGATGTCGCCTTTTATGGTCAAGGGACTAATGGGCTAAGTTATCAACAAATCGTTATGCCTCTGCCTCACCTTCCAGAAGACCTATTGGCCGTGCTCCCCTTGTACACAAGCTGCTTGACTGAATTTGGCGTTGGCAAAAGAAATTATAGCGAAGTCCAATCATGGCAATCGCAGGTAAGTGGCGGTGTTAATTGTTTCAGCAGTATTCGCAGCGAATATGATGATGTACAAAACACACAAGCATTACTTTCTTTCTCTTCAAAATGTCTGACTGCCAACCATTTATCACTAGCAGAATTACTCAAAGAAACACTGCTTTCCGTTCGTTTCGATGAGAAGCAAAGATTAGCTGAGCTAATTGAGCAAATTTGCGCGCGAAAAGAAAATAGCATTACCGGACAAGGCCATAGCCTAGCCATGAGTTTAGCTTCAAGCAAAATGAGTCCAACCGCTTTGCTGAGCCATAATTTTGGCGGCTTGGAAGGAATTCGGCGATTAAAGAATTTGCGGGATCAAATCGGTGGAGATGAATTTCGTCAGAGCCTGTTAGATAAATTTCAACGCTTACACTCTTTAATTGTGTCAGCAAAGCGCCAATTTCTGATAGTCGCAGAAGACTCTCACGCAAAAAGCCATCTAGCAGACTTAGAGCTTTGCTGGGGAGAAAAAGAAAATAATCAGAGCGGCAGCGGTTTGTCGCTAACACACCTTAGAGAGCGCACACGAGAAGTCTGGACTACCTCTACTCAAGTTAATTTCTGCGCGAAGGCATATCAGACCGTTGCTTCTGCTCATGAAGATAATGCCACTTTGCAGGTCCTTGCGGGTTTTATGCGTAACGGCTTTCTCCACCGGAGCATTCGAGAACAGGGAGGGGCCTATGGCGGCGGCGCCTCTCAGGACCCCAATTCTGCATCTTTTCGATTTTTTTCTTATAGAGACCCGCGCCTAAACGAAACTCTCAATGATTTTGATCGAGCAATTGACTGGGTGATTTCCGAAACTCATCCTGATTATCAACTGGAAGAGGCAGTTCTAGGGATTATTTCTGCTATGGATCGGCCATCATCTCCCGCCGGAGAGGCAAAACAGGCTTACTACAATCACCTATTTGGCAGGACTATGGATCAGCGACTATTGTTCCGAAAACGTGTTCTTCGAACAAGCATTCATGATTTAAAGACTGCTGCCGCGAAATACTTTGACCCAAAACAGGCCAGTGTAGGTATTATTAGTAACCGTGAATCTGTTTCAAACCTCAACATTGAAGGACTTAATGAAATTAATTTGTAATATTTACAGATAGTTATAGAGGTTTTTGAATGCATAAAATAATATAAAAAGGCGTCAAGAACTCGTTCGAGGTTAGCTAAAATAACTCAAATATTTTATGCGCTCATTATTTCCTGACTTTTGCCTAGATTATTTAAGAACTATTTTGCAATTCAGGGAACTTAGCTAGGCATCAGTAGTCTGATTTAATGTAGGTAAATGTCGTACAAGAATGTGGGTTTTTGTTTCATTTATCTCTCCCTTGATAGTATTTTAAGCCCAACACCCTTGGTTGTTGGGCTTTTTTTCGCCCCAAAAAAACTACTACCTTGCAATAATTTCGGGCTTAAGAAAATTCGTCGCTCATGATTTAGCAGTTTTAAGCCCCCTAATCATTTATTACGGCACTTTAATGCCCTCTTAACACAACATCAATAAATTCGGCCCAAGCCAAAGGGCTAATAGATATCAGCATTTTCTGTGATTGTCCTTCTATTATTACGATAATTCTTGAAATTAAACTACTAGTAAGCGCACGCAATTAGCGTTCTGGAGATTAGAAGGTTGGAGAGAGTGTAATCAAGTCAATTATTAGGAATCTCCCAAAATATTGTCTTTGTGATTATCTATGTAGACCCCTGTTAAATCAGAACGAGAGCCCTTTTCTATCTTTTTCGCAGCTACAATAGAGCGAGAATGAAGCGATTAACCCTACTAAACGAGAACTAATCAATATCCTTTAGATCAATATAATTGCAAACATAGGTTGCTACTCTTCAGAGAAAGGCGTTGAGGTCGATCTATACCTGTATCGAAACTGCTTTTCGAGCTGCAACCTTTCCAAACTAATACACCCATACCTTAGATGAAGAGTGCCGCAAAGCTATGTATTTACTGAAATTTGCAAGAAAAAAACTTTCCTCATCAGCTGCCATAAATTACTTACATTTGCTCACCATTTCCCTATACTAGGAACGCTTTTTTTGCCGAGACACTAGCGCCAGCCCGCTCTTAGGAATTGATTAATAAAACGGTAAATCCATCGAATGAAACCCACAGATATATCAGATCCAAATTATTTCCATAAAGTTGTGGATTGTCAGTGGGCATGTCCAGCTCACACCCCTGTTCCGGAATACATTCGGCTTATAGCTGAGAAGCGCTATACCGACGCCTACATGATCAACTGGGTATCCAATGTCTTCCCTGGAATCTTAGGCAGAACCTGCGATCGTCCCTGCGAGCCAGCTTGTCGCCGCGGCAGAATTGAAGAACAGCCAGTAGCCATTTGCCGGTTGAAACGAGTTGCAGCTGATTATAAATCTGACATCAAGGACCGCCTTCCTTTGGTCCCGACAGAGAAAAATGGCAAGCACATTGCCTTAATAGGTGCTGGACCTGCCTCTTTAACAGTTGCCCGGGATTTACTGCCTCTTGGTTACGAGATAACTTTGTTCGAGCGAGATGCTGTTAGCGGTGGCGCAATGCGAACTCAGATTCCCAGATTTCGCTTGCCGGTAGAAGTTTTAGAAGAAGAATTAAATTATATACTTGATATGGGTATTAACTGCCGCTTCGGTGAAGAAATTACCAGTATGAAGGCCGTTTTGGCTGAAGGCTATGATGCAGTCTTTGTTGGAACCGGCGCTCCTCTAGGTAAAAGCCTTGACCTACCAGGCCGAGAAGAGGCTGCCCAGAACATTCATACTGGTATTGAGTGGCTAGCAAGCGTTGCCTTCGAACACGTTACTTCCATAGGGAAAAAAGTTATCGTT
>CAWKZI010000295.1:0-4092 GCA_963854365.1 Gammaproteobacteria bacterium | reverse complement strand
GTTACTATTGGGCTGAGTTCGTGCCCGATCGACCGGAAGCGCTTTTTATCTGCGTTACTTAGAGTCATGATGTAGGAATTCTTTTTAGGTCTGTTTGTTAGGGCTAGAAGTATGATAACGGATTCTAGCATGTCGTGATCACTAGGATTAAACAATATTATTAACAGCTTAGTTATATTTTTTTACCGCAAAAAATCAGCTAGCTTTATAATTAAAAGGTAGTGTAGATATGCACTTTTTCAAAGAACTTTTTTTAGCGAGGCAACAAGGTTATTCATGGCTAGGTCCAAAACCAGCAAAAGTTGGCTGAAAGAGCATTTCGATGATCCTTATGTAAAACGTAGTCAGGAGGAAGGCTACCGATCTCGCGCCAGTTTTAAATTATTGGAGCTACAGGAGAAAGATGGGTTTATCGAAGTAGGAATGACTGTGGTTGATCTCGGGGCCGCTCCCGGTGGCTGGTCGCAAGTCGCAGTCGAACTTGTCGGTGATAAAGGCAAAGTGATAGCTAGTGATATATTGCCAATGGAAAATCTGGCAGGTGTTGAATTTGTCCAAGGTGACTTTACTGACGAGGCAGTGATGAATGAGCTCTTGGATCGGCTCGATGATATTCCCGCAGACCTTGTAATCTCCGATATGGCCCCCAATATGAGTGGAATGAAAGAGATAGATCAGCCGCAAGCGATGTACCTGGCTGAATTAGCTCTCGAAATGGCGAAATTAGTGGTTAAGCCAGGAGGAGGGCTATTGATAAAAGTGTTTCATGGTGAGGGGTTCGAAGCCTTGCAAAAGGAACTAAAATTAAGTTTTAACAAGGTAAAAGTACGTAAACCGAAGGCATCGCGGGCTAGGTCGAGTGAAATTTACCTTCTTTCTACTGACTTTAAAGGTAAAAATTGAATTTACGTGCAATATTTTGTGTAAACTTTAGAATTAGCGACAACGCTGCAGCTGGGCAACAGCTCGACAATTTAGTGGGTAACTGCAAATCAGGCAGCTGCCCACCAATTTTCTGTATTCTTATTCTGTAATCTGTTGGGGGGATAAACCCGTGAATGATATGGCAAAAAACCTGATTCTCTGGATGATCATAGCCGGTGTATTGTTAATGGTTTTTAACAATGTTAACCAAGAAACTAGAGATGATACTGTTAACTATTCTCAATTCGTCAAAGAGGTTCGCTCTGGTCGCGTGACCGTAGTCGAACTGGCGGGTATTAATATCACGGGTATTCGGTCTGATGACACGCAATTTCGCACGGTCATGCCTCTGATTGGCGATGACCAACTATTGAATGACCTCTTCGATAACAATGTCGAAGTTATTGCTAATGAGCCTGAACAGCAAAGCATCTGGTCTCAGCTCCTAGTGGCTAGTTTCCCGATTCTAATTATTATTGCTCTGTTCTTTTTCTTCATGCGGCAGATGCAAGGTGGTGGAGCCGGCGGTAAAGGCGGACCGATGTCTTTCGGTAAGAGTAAAGCTAAATTACTCGGAGAAGACCAGATTAAAATAACTTTCGCTGATGTTGCCGGTGTAGATGAAGCGAAAGAAGACGTTCAGGAACTCGTTGAGTTTCTAAGAGAGCCAGATAAATTCCAGCGTTTGGGCGGAAAAATTCCCCGCGGCATTTTGATGGTTGGACAACCGGGTACGGGTAAGACCTTATTGGCTAAAGCTATTGCTGGTGAAGCCAAAGTTCCGTTCTTTTCAATTTCCGGTTCTGATTTTGTTGAAATGTTTGTTGGTGTTGGAGCGTCCCGAGTGCGGGACATGTTTGAACAGGCGAAGAAACAAGCGCCTTGCATCATTTTCATAGATGAGATTGATGCTGTAGGTCGTCATCGTGGTGCCGGTTTAGGTGGCGGTCATGATGAACGCGAACAAACCTTGAATCAATTGCTAGTAGAAATGGACGGTTTTGAAGCTAACGACGGCGTCATTGTCGTAGCTGCAACTAACCGCCCTGATGTATTGGACCCTGCTTTACTGCGGCCTGGTCGATTTGACCGACAAGTGGTAGTCGGCTTGCCAGATATTCGCGGCCGTGAGCAGATTCTAAAAGTTCATATGCGCAAAGTTCCAATTGATGATCGAGTTGAGGCCAGTGTGATTGCTCGGGGCACTCCCGGATTCTCTGGCGCTGATCTTGCTAACTTAATAAATGAGGCTGCACTATTTGCAGCGAGAGCCGGTCGTCGTTTGGTGACCATGGAAGAGTTCGAAAAAGCTAAAGATAAAATCATGATGGGTGCAGAGCGCAAATCTATGGTGATGTCAGAAAAAGAAAGAGTTAATACGGCCTACCATGAGGCAGGTCACGCTATCGTTGGTCGTCTGTCGCCTGAGCATGATCCAGTTTACAAAGTAAGCATTATCCCTCGTGGAAGAGCGCTCGGAGTAACTATGTTTCTCCCTGAAGAAGATCGTTATAGCCTTAGCCGTCAGAGCATCATTAGTCAAATATGTAGCCTCTACGGTGGCCGTATTGCTGAGGAGATGACGTTGGGTAAAGAAGGAGTGACAACTGGTGCCTCAAATGACATTCAACGCGCCACTGAGATGGCCCGGAACATGGTTACCAAATGGGGCCTTTCGGAAAAGCTCGGACCTCTATTGTACTCAGAAGATGAGGGTGAAGTTTTTCTAGGGCGCTCAGCAGCTTCGCAATCCAAGACAGTATCCAGTGACACCGCAATAGCCATAGACAAAGAAGTGCGAAAAATAATTGATGTCTGCTACGGTAAAGCGACAAAAATTCTCGAGAGCAATCGAGATATTCTCGACATGATGAAAGATGCATTGATGGAATATGAGACGATTGATGCTGATCAGATTAATGATCTTATGGAGCGAAAAAAACCGCGGCCGCCAGCAGATTGGTCAGATTCAAATGACAACGACGCAGGATCTATGAATGCTGAGGGGGTCGGAACCTCTGATAAGAAAGAAAAAGACTCCAAAGGGTCAGGGGAAATTGGTGGACCGGCGGGCGAACACTAAGCCGTTGTCTATTATTTGATCTGCTCTTTACTAAGCCAAGCAGCTAAATCAAGTACCTAATCCCGCTTAAATAAGGCAAGTTTCTTCAAGTGACTTCTAACCTAACAGCAGGAGACAGGCAGATTAATCTGTCGTCGCCTGTTTGCATGGGTATTATCAATGCCACGCCAGACTCCTTCTCCGATGGCTCAGAGTTGCAACTGTTAGATCAATCAACTTTTAAAGTAGACCTCAATAAAGCATTGCAGCGCGCCGAATCTATGGTAGCTGATGGTGCGCTCATTTTGGATGTTGGTGGCGAATCAACTCGCCCTGGCGCAGTGGAAGTATCTGAAGAAGAGCAGCTGAGCCGAGTGATTCCCATAGTTGAGGCACTTAGATCAAACATAGATGTTTGTATCTCCGTTGATACCAGCTCTGCAGTTGTAATGAAGGAAGCGATAGCAGCAGGTGCGGAGATGATCAACGATACCCGGGCTTTGACTGAGGAGGGTTCGCTTCCCGCCTTAGCAGAATCTTCAGTGGCGATTTGTCTTATGCATATGCAAGGGGACCCTCGCACGATGCAACAAACTATTGAATATGCAAATGTAGTCGATGAAGTGCATCGGTTTCTCGAGGAACGGGTGAATCACTGCTGCGCCGCAGGCATCAAAAAAGAGAGGCTCTGCATCGATCCCGGCTTCGGCTTTGGGAAAACTTTACAGAACAATTATGAGCTGCTGAAGAATTTGGCAAACCTGTTGCTACTAGATATTCCAATTCTTATCGGGCTATCTCGAAAATCGATGATCGGTGGAGTAGTGGATAGAGCTGTTGATCAGCGGCTGGTAGGCTCAATAACTGCTACAGTGCATGGGCTTATTGGAGGTGCCAGCATCATCCGCACTCACGATGTTGCTGCCACCATGGACGCAATTAGAGTAAACTCTGCTCTTCAGCAGGCTTAATAAGCGGATCAACATGGCGGCTAAATCTAAAGAATATTTTGGTACTGATGGAATTCGTGGCACCGTTGGTACCTCGCCCATTACGCCAGACTTTATGCTAAAACTGGGCTGGGCTGCAGGTAAAGTCTTTGCGAG
>CAWKZI010000294.1:0-4104 GCA_963854365.1 Gammaproteobacteria bacterium | reverse complement strand
TTTGAAATTGGGTCGGGCATAACTATTGCAGCAATACTTGGCGTGGTGATTGTAGTCGCGGCAATGTTGATCTGGGTAGAAAGGCGTCTTTTAAGCCTTTGGCAAGAACGTCTGGGGCCGAATCGGGTCGGTTGGTTTGGCTTGCTTCAGGTTGTTGCAGACATGATCAAAATTTTTACCAAAGAAGATTGGATACCGCCGTTTGCTGATCGATTTATCTTCGTATTAGCGCCCGCAATTATCATGACGGTAATTTTGCTGAGCTTTAGTGTGATTCCCTTCGCACCTAATATAGGCGTTATAGATTCAAACGTAGGGGTGCTTTTTGTATTAGCAATGGCATCTCTGGGCGCCTATAGCGTAATGCTTGCTGGGCTTGCCTCAGATAATAAGTATGCCTTGCTCGGAGCACTTCGAGCCGCAGCTCAAATGATAAGCTATGAAGTGTTCATGGGGATTTCTCTTTTGGGTGTGGTTGCCCTCGCTGGCAGCTTTAACCTAAGAGAAATCGTCTTGGCGCAAGCTGAAGGCTGGTATGTGATTCCTCAATTTATAGGGTTTGTTATTTTTCTTATCGCCGGCATCGCAGAAAGCCATAGATTACCTTTTGATATTCCAGAAGCGGAACAAGAAATTTGTGCTGGCTATCACACGGAATATTCTGGCATGAAATTCGGTATGTTTTTCGTCGGTGAATATTTGGGTCTAGTGCTAATTTCATCACTTATAACGGTACTATTCTTCGGTGGCTGGATGGGTCCTGCCTTTCTACCTCCATTAGTTTGGTTTTCGATTAAGGCAGGCGGTTTTATCGCTTTCTTTATTTTATTACGAGCGGCAATTCCACGACCGCGTTACGATCAGTTAATGACCTACGGCTGGCTGTTCTTATTGCCAGTCTCGCTATTGAATCTACTGATTACCGGCGCAATTATTTTGAGTACTCAATAATGTTCAAACTCATCACAGATACTTTGACAAGCCAGGTTGTAACCCTTTGGAAAGTATTCGCACACGCTTTCGTTAAGGCTGACACCGTTGAATATCCAGATCAACAGCCTTATATGTTTCCGCGCTGGCGTGGGCGAATAATTTTAAGTCGTGATCCTGATGGCGAAGAGCGTTGCGTGGCATGCAATCTTTGCGCGGTTGCCTGCCCTGTGGACTGCATAGCATTGCAGAAAACCGAAGATGAAGAAGGGCGTTGGTATCCAGAATTTTTCCGAATTAATTTTTCACGCTGCATCATGTGTGGGTTTTGTGAAGAAGCTTGCCCAACCAATGCGATTCAACTAACTCCTGATTTTGAAATGGCTGAGTATGTTCGCCAAGACATGGTGTGGGAGAAAGAAGACTTGTTAATTGATGGCACTGGCAAATATCACGATTACAATTTTTACCGAGTTGCTGGTAAAAAAATTGGCGGTAAAGACAAAGGTGAAGCGTTGAATGAAGCTAAGCCTGTAGATGTTAGGAGTCTGATGCCATGATTATGTTGTTTTACATAGCTGCGGCGATTGCTGTTATTTCTACAGTCTGCGTAATACTGCAGAGCAATATCGTTCACGCACTAATTTATTTAATTACTTCTTTGCTGGCGGTTGCAGTGATCTTTTACGTATTAGGAGCGCCGTTTGCCGCAATGCTTGAGGCTATCGTCTACGCCGGCGCCATCATGGTGTTGTTCTTGTTTGTGATAATGATGCTTAATTTAGGGCAGCACACGAGAGATCAAGAGAAAAGCTGGCTGACAGCAAAAGTTTGGATTGCCCCATCAATTATGTCAGGGATTTTATTGGCCCAATTGCTGAGCGTGTTAAGCGAACTTGACCACGATGTGGAACTGACAAGAGTTGGTGTGCTTGAAGTGAGCGCACTTCTATTTGGTCCTTATGTTCTAGCGGTTGAACTCGCATCGATCCTTTTACTTGCCGGTTTGGTATCAGCTTATCATTTGGCAAAGAAGTAGAGGTTTAACAAAAAATGCAGTCCATACCAATAGAACACGGCTTGATTCTAGCAGGAATACTTTTCTCCCTGGGCCTGATCGGTGTACTCACGAGACGCAACGTCGTCTTTGTATTGATGTCATTAGAGATCATGCTAAATGCAAGTGGGTTAGCATTTATAGTCGCAGCTTCTAGGTGGGGACATGCAGAAGGTCAGATTATGTTCTTGATGATTTTGACTTTAGCCGCAGCCGAAGTGGCAGTGGGATTAGGGTTGATTATTCAAATGTACAGGCGATTCAATACAGTGGATATCAACGTACTTAGCAAGATGAAAGGATAGGGGCAGGGATACAGAGTGTTAGATTTAATTTGGTTGCTTCCTACTTTTCCTTTATTAGGCTTTTTGAGCCTGGTGCTTACCGGTGGCTCGCTTCCTAAAAAGATAGTTGCGTTAATTGGTGCAGGCTCCATCGGCCTGTCGTTTCTTGTTGCAGCTATCATTGCGGCACAGTTTCTTGCCAATGGCGAAGCTCACTTTATTAAGGAAGTGTGGGTATGGATGTCGGTGGAGAGCTTTACTCCTGGTTTTACTTTTTACTTGGATGGCCTGTCTTTAGTAATGATGCTGATTATTACCGGCGTTGGATTTCTGATTCATCTTTACTCTACCGGCTTTATGCTTGATGACCCAAGTTATAGTCGATTCTTTTCCTATATGAATCTGTTTGTGGCATCGATGCTTATGTTGGTATTAGCAGATAATCTGGTGCTGCTTTATTTAGGGTGGGAAGGCGTTGGGCTTTGTAGCTACTTATTAATTGGCTTCTGGTATGAAAATCCAGCTAATGGCTACGCTGCGAGAAAAGCATTCGTTACTACCAGAGTAGGCGATACATCTATGGCTATCGGCTTATTCTTACTGTTTGCTCAATTAGGCACTCTCAATATTCAAGACATGTTGTACGCGGCGGAAGCGCAATGGACTGTTGGTTCCGGTTTGGCCGTGGCGGCATCACTGCTGCTCTTGGGTGGAGCAGTTGGTAAATCTGCACAACTCCCGTTACAGACTTGGTTGCCTGATGCAATGGCAGGCCCGACCCCGATCAGCGCTTTGATTCATGCTGCAACAATGGTAACTGCAGGTGTTTATCTTATCGCCCGCACACATGTCTTATTCGAATTGGCGCCCAATGTACAATTGCTAGTTGCTTGGATTGGTTTAATTACTTTGTTGATGGCGGGTTTTACAGCCATGACGCAGCATGACATTAAACGGATTCTGGCCTATTCAACAGTTAGTCAGATCGGCTATATGTTTCTTGGCCTTGGTGTGGGTGCTTATTCAGCATCAATATTTCACCTAATGACCCATGCATTTTTTAAGGCGTTGCTATTTCTTGCCGCAGGCACAGTTATTCTCAGCCTTCACCATGAGCACGATATTTTTAAGATGGGTGGTAAGCGGAAGCAGCTTCCGGTGGCATTTGCATCATTCCTTATTGGTAGTTTAGCTCTGGCTGCATTCCCTGGTACTTCAGGTTTTTTCAGCAAGGACGAAATTCTCTTGGCAGCATTAGAAATGGAAGGTCCTGGACTAATGCTTTGGGTCGGCGGCGTTATCGGGGCTTTCTTTACGGGGATATACAGCTTCCGCTTAGTCTTTGTTGTTTTTTTCGGTGAAAGTAAAGCTCACCATGAAGACAAGGAGGTGGCTGGCTTTAGCATGGCGGGACCACTAATACTGTTAATGATTTTGTCAGTATTTGGCGGCTTGATTACAATTCCAGTGCAGGAAGTCTTTAGTCATGGAGAGGTTCATGAAGAGCACCATGTGAGTGCCTTGATGCATGGAATTATGATTATTGTCCCACTCCTTGGTATCGGAGTAAGTTATTTGTTCTATATGTCCCGCACCTTATCTGTCGATAACTTGATGGCCAGCTCGTTGGCGAGGTCGTTGCACAAGTTTTGGTTTAGCGGCTGGGGTATGGACAGGTTATATCAGATTTTATTCGTAAACCCTTTCCTATTTCTAGCGCGGGCTAATCGTGCTGACTTAGTGGACAAATTTTATGAATTGCTTGTGGAATTGACTCGCTCAGCCCACCGCATGATTGCCAAAACTCAAACTGGTAAGTTGCGATGGTATGCT
>CAWKZI010000293.1:0-4105 GCA_963854365.1 Gammaproteobacteria bacterium | reverse complement strand
GGGGAAGAGTTTGTCGGAACCGTCACTGAAAAATTACTGGGATACGCCATAGGGCGTGGCCCTCAGCATTTCGATAAGCCAACTGTTCGGTCAATTACTCGGGCCGCAGAGGTGGACAACTACGGCTGGTCGTCTATTATCGTAGGTATTGTACAAAGTGCCCCATTTCGTATGCGGAGGTCAGGTTCATGATCATCACCAAGAAAGCCATATCTCGACGCGCTATGCTCCGAGGAGCCGGCGCAGCCTTAGCATTGCCATTGCTAGATAGTATGGTTCCGGCACTAGCCCAGGTTAAACCGAACAAGCGCCTAGGGATTGTTTATGTCCCCAACGGCATGCGCATGGATCATTGGACTCCTGGCACCGCAGGTAGTGGTTTCGAACTACCATCAATATTGAAACCCATGGAACCTTATCGTGAGCAGATTAAGATTCTCTCCGGGCTTGTTGGTGTTGATGGCGAAGGACCTCACGCACGAGCCTCCACACGGTTTCTTACCGGTGTCGCCTCTAAGCGAGATGATGGCTCAAATTTGCAGGCCAGTATCTCCATGGACCAAATCGCAGGCCGATTTCTTGGTCGCGAGACTCAATTGGCTACTTTAGAGTTGGCAATCGATGGTCGAGATTTTGCAGGTTCCTGCGACGAAGGTTTCAGTTGCGCCTATACCAATACAATTTCTTGGGCCAATGAAACTACTCCCCTGCCAATGGAGAACAATCCGCGAGCTGTCTTTGAGCGACTCTTCGGCGACAGCGGCAGCACGGATCCTAAAGTTCGTCAGGCACGCCTCGCCAAAGATGCGAGTTTGCTAGATTCAGTAACGGAACGTGCTAGTGAGCTGTCACGGGAGATCGGCGCAGCGGATCAGTCGAAATTGAATCAATATTTGGAAGCAGTTCGAGATATTGAGCGACGCATCCAAATGGCAGAATCACAAAGCGATCGCGAACAGCCGGTTGTTGCCCAACCTGCAGGCATCCCGGATACATTTCGTGAGCATGCCAAACTCATGTTCGATATGATGGCATTAGCCTACGAAACCGACATGACTCGTGTTGCAACCTTCATGATGGGCAGAGAGATCACAGGCAGGACCTACGCGGAAATTGATGTTCCCGACGCTCACCACCCTATTTCACATCATCAAAGAGACCCGATCAAACTCGAGAAGTTATTAAAAATCAATCAGTATCACGTGACTTTCTTCGCTGAATTCCTCGAGCGTCTGCGTTCAACACCAGACATCGATGGCTCACTTTTGGACAACTCGATGATTGTGTATGGTGCTGGAATGGCGGATAGCAATACCCATTACTCAAGAGATTTACCAATCTTACTTGCTGGCAGCGCAGCAGGCAGCGTAGGGCCCGGTGGTCGTCATAGTCGGTACCCAGAAAACACTCCCTTGACCAACTTACATTTAACTTTGTTGGATGAATTAGGTGTCGGTATTGAGTCTCTAGGTGATTCCACCGGCAGGTTACGTATATAAATGGCGGATTCAGCAGGAGCTAGTGCGGGCACCAAAACATTCGCTCCTGCTGAATCAGAATTAACTGACCCGTTTACCGAGGTGGTACTCCAAGCCACCACCTTCACTTTCGATATTATCGCCGCGAACACTCCATCCGACTTGCGCTGGGATAGAATTCTTATCACGCTTTTTCTAGCCTGCTGTCTTTTCCTATTTTATCGCGGCCGCGGTGGCAGAGGTGCCGATGGTCGAGAGCGAGAATTTAAACAGATATTGGCGTTCCTCTTACCCAAAGATATTTATACCCATGTATCTGCAAGAGTTGATATTGGTCTTTGGGTTCTCGAACGAGTTCTGCGGCCGCTCTGGGCAGTATCTTTATTTGCCACAGTTGGACCATTCGCTGCGCAGGCCACAATCAATGTCTTCCTAGGTCTCTTCGGCAACAGTCCAGCGTTTGAAATAAATTATGCGTGGATGTTGCTTTACAGCCTTTTCAGCTTGCTTTGTTACGACTTTGTTTTCTACGTGATTCATTACACCATGCACAAAGTTCCTGCGCTTTGGGCTATTCACAAAATTCACCATTCTGCTGAGGTACTCACGCCTCTAACTCGCGGTAGAGAGCATTTTATTGCTGGTCCAATTTGGGCGACAGGATCAGCAGTGTCCTACGGTTTTGCCGCCGGCGTCTTCACTTACTTCTTCGATGGAAGCATAGTCGTTGCGACACTATTTAATATAAGCTTTTTCTCTTTTATTCTTGGATTGAATGGTGCCTTCCGTCACTACCATATTCAGTTTCACTACCCCCATTGGCTGGCGAAATGGATTCAGAGCCCGGCAATGCATCACACTCATCATAGCTATCTACGGCAACATTGGGACACCAATATGGCGGCAGTTACCAGTATTTATGACCGTCTATTTGGCACTTTGTATATTCCTGAGAGAGACGAATTCACGCCCTGGGGTATAGGGCCAGGCACGCAACACGAATACCGCTCGTTCTGGCAGAATGTTATCGGGCCGTTCAAAGATTGGCGTAAAATGATACGCGGAGGTGACTCACCGCAGGCAGGAGCCGCAGCACAATCGGAAAACAGCTAGCAGCAAAAAATCATAACTGCAGCTAGCACGAATTCAGGTTCAGCAATTACTGTCTAATTCCTAAAACATCAAAAGCACCAAAATCACTTTCGAATACTCCAGTCAATGTATCGCCTGCTACAGCTCCCGAGAAACTGAGACTTAGGACCTGTCCCTGAGCATCGATATCTACATTGAAAGAAATAGTATTGCCGTCCATTATCACGCCTTCGACTGCCTGATCACCTAGATCGCTGCCCATAATTCCCGAGCCGTCGCCAGGAAAAGTCCAAACTCCTGTTTGATCACCAAGAGGGGTGCTTATACCCACATCCCATGAGCCTATTCCTGGGCTGGAAGGAGCACTAGCGCAGGTAAGCAATAGACTAAACAATGCGAGGACGGAGATATTTTTCATTAATTTATTCATTGTTACTCCCAGTTATAATTCCCGATAAACATGAAACCTTTAGTTGCCCGGGATGACAACTAGTTTGAGACAACCTGAACTGATTCAACGATTGATTGCTATGTCTATCCACTAATAAAGTAAGCTGATACCGATAACCTTAGTGCAGACAGTCCCGGACGTTAGGATTTTTCGTGGCTTTGGGACTACAGAATTTCTGTGTAGGCAAGTAAATGCTTGAATGACAATCAGCAAGTCTGCAATTCTGTGATAACTGATAGTTAAGTATTAATTGAAAGTCAGTTCGGAAGCCGATAGGCGAAAACGTAGCCCCCCAGGGGATCTTCTTCTTCAACTGATAGTGGTTCATAACCAGACCCCCGCGTTGAATTAAATACCGGTACTGTGACAATGACTGTTTGATCTCCAGCGGGAGACAAATAACTCATGGGTGTACCTTGCGCTGTAAAAGGAATCGGCTGGTTCCAAAGTTCTTTACCGTCGTGGATACTCGATGCTCGTACAGTGTTATCAAAAGCCCCGGCACTAAATATCAATCCCCCTGCTGTTGTCACTGTTCCGCCGGTTTGTGGAGTACCCACTGTTAGAGGCAAACGAGTCGGAATATCTAAGGGTCCAGTATGTTTTGCTGTGCCAATCGGTCGCTGCCATAAAAGTTCTTTAGTTTCTAGATCAACAGCACCCAAAATTCCGTATGGCGGTTGCTGACAAGGAACATGCAGCGGTGAGAGAAATCGATTCGATGTGTGAGAATAGGGAGTGCCCAATTGGCTACCAATTAGTCCTTCAGGCAACTCATCTCGAGGAATTAGAGTAAGTTGATTTGCCATAAATAAAGGATTCACCACCATAATATTATTTACTTCATCGACGCTTATGCTGCCCCAATTAAAACCGCCTGTGGCTCCAGGGTTGTGCAGAATAGTATCGGTGCCCGGTACTGTAAAATGTCCATCGTAGCGCATTTTTTTATATTCAATGCGGCACCACATTTGATCAAGAGGAGTAATACCCCACATAGATTTTTCACTAATTTCAGAACGAAAGATTGGCAAGTCCATCGTGAAAGGTTGAGTAGCGGCAATATAGTCTTCTGGAACACTGC
>CAWKZI010000292.1:0-4112 GCA_963854365.1 Gammaproteobacteria bacterium | reverse complement strand
GCGTCGTTATCGCAGCACGAGAGTGGCAAGCTATGATTCTAGGGGATACATTAGACCAGCAGGACTCTGCTTGTGAAGCAAAATATGGAGTTTAAGGCTGTAAAGTGAGTAAAAAAGCGGTATGGGGATGGTTTCAATGGGAAACTTCGAGATTTGCTTAGGTGGATTTTGCGTGTTTCCTACTCTAGAAAAGTGTCGCTATCTGAGGCACACTAATCTGCAAGCCACAAATTAGAATCTTCGATCCAATTTATTAGTAAGGATGCGCTCATGAAACGAGTCATATCTGCAATACTACTGCTGGCGTCAATAATTTTGCTGCAGTCACCTTTGATAGGTCATCACGCTTTTTCTTCTGAATTTGATAAAGACAGCCCGGTGCGTTTAGAAGGAGTGATTACTCGAATGGAGTGGATTAACCCTCACACTTGGTTGCACATGACAGCAACATTAAAAAGTGGCGTTACCGAAGAATGGATGCTCGAAGGCGGCACGCCAAATACTCTGTTACGTGCCGGTCTCACCAATCAAATTCTCTTACCGGGAACAGAAATTCTAGTACGTGGATATCAATCCAAAGACCCTGATTGCATACCTAAATGTCGAGGTAGTGGCCGTGATATCACACTGCCGAATGGTGACAACGTTTTTATGGGCTCCTCTGGAGTTGGAGCTCCTCCTGGTGGGTTTCCGGAAGATAATTAAAAGAGCTGCTAGCTAATTGAGCAATTAAAGATGGCAACGAGGTGAATACCAAAATGCATTTAAAAATAGCAACACTGCTTGCCGTACTTTCCTTATTAGCTGCGAGTTGTTCTGAAGAAAATATCGAAGTATCCGTGGAGATTAATACCGCTGCTGACTCGCCTGTAAGCACCACCGAATTAAGTCTGGATGGTATTTGGCAGGCGATAGGATCGGCAAGCTGGAATCTTGAAGGCCACACGGCGAGTAAAACGCCTGTGACGAGAGTCTTAGGTGCATTAGGCGGAATTCCTGCGGGTATGAGTGTTGTAGAAGGTGGCGAAATTCCCTATCTTCCCGCCGCTTTAGAACAAAGAAATGCCAACTTGGAAAACTGGAATGAAAAAGATTCTGTGGCTAAGTGTTATATCCCAGGTATTCCCCGCTTAACCTATATGCCGTTTCCGCTTCAGATATTTCAAACAGAAAGTAAGATATTTATGGCTTATGAATTTGGCGGTAATAGCCGGACTATTCATATGGACAGACCAGGTACATCAGCCCCACTTCCATCGTGGATGGGATATTCATTAGGGCATTGGGAAGGCAATACCTTGGTGGTTGACGTGAGCTCGCAAATGGCAGAAACGTGGTTTGATAGCGCTGGCAATTTTCATAGTGGCGCTCTCCACGTAGAAGAGCGTTACACGCCGATAGATGCTAATCACATCGAGTACGAGGCGACGATTACCGATCCTGACGTCTTCAGTCGCTCCTGGAAAATTAAACTGCCTCTGTATCGAAGATTAGAAGAGAGCGCCCGTTTGTTGGAATATAAATGCGTGGAATTTGCTGAAGATTTGCTTTATGACCATTTACGTAAAGGTTATGAAGGACCGAAGAATTTGGATGGTAGTGTCAATTAAGGTTTAAGCTTAAAACGATTAGAGAAGTAAAAGTAAAAGTAAAAGTAAAACATGAAACTAAAAGCTTTCTCACGAGGATTTTAAAATGAAAAGAAACCTCTCAATAATATTATCCACCATAGCAGTGTCTGCATCTGGTATTAGTTTGGCCGACGTACCCATTACGAGCTGGGGCAAACCAAGTCTGCAGGGCAATTGGGATTTCGCTACAGTCACTCCCTTCCAAAGGCCAGCTGCTTTCGCAGATCAGGAATTTCTTTCTGAAGACGAGATAGCTGAATATGAAGAGGCAGTTAGGGCAGGGCGAGCAGTAAATGCTAGTCGGGAGTTCGCTGCTAGTGGCGAAGAGAGCCAAGGCGATGTCGACGTCGGCTACAATTCCTTCTATCTCGACCAGGGCACGACAATGTCCACTACCCGCCGAACATCGCAATTAATATATCCCATAAACGGCCGTATGCCACCGGCTACTGAAGCAGCGAAGGAGGCGGGTGCTTATTTTAGAGCTCTGCAAAGCCGGTCTCCTCTGGGCCCCGAGGACCGCAATGCATTCGATAGATGCATACTCGGTTTTAATGCCGGGCCACCAATGCGCTCTGGTGCTTACAATAATATGATGCAACTTATTCAGACTGAAGGTTATGTTGTTATCCAAACTGAAATGGTAAACGACCATCGCATCATCCCAACAAACGGTGGGACGGCGTTACCCAATAATATGCGTCTTTGGAAAGGTGATTCCAGGGGGGAGTGGGAAGGCGAAACCTTCGTCGTAACCACCACTAATTTTACTCACCTTAGTCGTTTTAGTGGGACCGGTGAGAGCATGACTCTTACGGAGCGTTTCACCCGTCTAGATGAGGATCGGCTGGAGTACGAATACACAGTGGATGATCCTGAGTCTTTTGAAGACAAATGGACGGCAGTGGTTGAGATGCAAAATACTGAGGCAGATCTATTTGAATATGCTTGTCATGAAGGGAACTATGCAATGCCATTGATGTTAAGTGGTGCGCGCAAGCAGGAAGCAAATGGTGAAGAGGACGATACCTGGCTTCCTAGCTGGAGCCGGTAGTGACACTAAAAAATTTTAGACTCTAAAGGAATGGATGGCTTAATTGGATTAACTACGGTTTAAAAATTGGGCATAAATTTCGAGAGTGTAATAGAGCTAAGGATGCTAGATCATGCAAATAAAAGTTAAATGTCTCTTGGTAATAATGTTTTTTGGATTAGCTCCAATTGTGTGGGCAGACACTACCCTATTGGCAACTCCCCAGGGAAGCCTAATTGGTGAAACCGTCGGCGTGGCTAGTTCGGTACGGGCATTCAAAGGGATACCTTATGCAGCGCCTCCGGTTGGTGTTCGTCGCTGGCAGCCACCTGCTGCAGCCCCAGTTTGGAGAGGAGAATTATTGGCTACCAGTTTCGCTTCAAACTGCATGCAAGAACTCTATCCAGAGAATTCGTTTTACTATCGTCCGGCGCGCCTTACTAGTGAGGACTGTCTATATTTGAATGTTTGGACTGCAGCAGAAGTTGGTGAAAGTTTGCCAGTTATGGTTTGGATTCATGGAGGTGCCTTGACTAGGGGAAGCGGTGCTACAGTGACTTATGACGGAACGAGTCTAGCTCAGAAGGGAGTTGTATTAGTAACCATTAATTATCGATTGGGAGTCTTTGGATATTTTGCTCATCCAGAACTTATAGAAGAATCTCCCTCTAATGCCGCTGGAAATTACGGTTTATTGGATCAGATTAAAGCTCTCGAGTGGGTGAAAGCAAACATTGAAGCATTCGGTGGAGATGCCAGTAATGTAACGATCTTTGGTGAATCTGCTGGTTCTTGGAGTGTAAATTTATTAACAGCTTCCCCGCTTGCAGATGGTTTATTTCACAAGGCTATAGGCGAAAGCGGCGCTAGACTAGATCCAAGGATGACCATCGAAGAAGCTGCTGAGGATGGCATAAGACTTTCCAATTCTGTCGATGCTGAGTCTTTATTGGAGCTTCGACAAATACCAGCTGCTGATCTGTTAACGGTTGCAAGTAGCGAAAGATTTCGAACTGATGCAATTGTGGATGGTTGGTCTATTCCTGATCAGCCATTCAATTTATTTTCGGAAGGAAGGCAAAATAAGGTTCCTGTGTTGATCGGGTACAACGCAGAGGAAGGCACAACACTGGGGGTTCTTCAGCGAATTCCAGAAAATGATGACGTATATATTTCTCGAGCGAGAAGTTTGTATGGTGACCTTGCTGGCGAGTTTCTTGATGTCTACCCTGTCGATGATATTAGGCGCTCAACTCTTGATTCTTATAGAGACAGTAGTTTTGGCTGGAACATGATTACATGGGCAAGGCTGACCGAGAAGGTCAATGAGAATGCGTATCTCTATTATTTTAGCCACGAGCCTCCGGGAGAAAACCAGAGAGAACTTGGAGCATATCATGCAGCCGAAATAGCCTATGCATTTGATAATGCGCATACACTTCGTGCTG
>CAWKZI010000291.1:0-4117 GCA_963854365.1 Gammaproteobacteria bacterium | reverse complement strand
ACTTATGCCGATCTCGAGCCATTTTATGACAGGCTTGAGTATGAGCTGGGAGTTGGTGGCTTTGCTGGAAACGTTAACGGCAATATTGATCCGCGTGGAAATATTTTTGAGGGTCCTCGTGCACGTAACTATCCGATGCCACCGTTGAGAAGCACTAAATTTACTGAGATGATGGCTGATGCTGCAAGACGACTTGGTTACAATCCATTTCCTTCGCCTGCGGCTATTAATACTCAGGCACACAATAATCGACCTGCGTGCCAGTACCATGGTTTCTGTAATCGAGGCGGATGCCATATAGAGGCTAAGAATTCGACCGCGGTGACTACTATTCCAAAAGCGCAGGCAACAGGAAATTTAAAGGTTGTCACGGAAGCTCATGTTACAAAAATTATTGTAAATGCTGAAGGCCGTGCCAGTGGGGTCGAGTATCTTAAGGATGGGGAAACCTATATTCAGCCGGCCGAGGTTGTTCTGCTGGCAGGTTATACCTACGAAAATACACGATTACTTTTATCATCAAACTCCAATGCGTATCCCTCAGGATTGTCAAATAATCATGACCAAGTCGGTCGACATTACATGACGCATGCTCAAAGGGGAGGCGTCCTTGGCCTCTTTCCTCATAGACTAAATCGGTGGTACGGACTTCCTGCCCAAGGTTCGGGAATTGATGAGTGGGCGGATGATAATTTTGATCATACAGATTATGATTTTATTGGAGGTGCTCATTTTTGGGTAGCTCAAGATTCTCGACCTATTTTAGCTGCAAGGATGAATACATTTGGGCGTGCACCTAGATGGGGATCTGCATGGAAAGGCTTTGTTATGGAGAATGCGGACCGATGGGTTGGAGGACACCTCCAGAAGACTACTCTTCCTTACGAAGGTAATTATCTGGATTTACATCCAACGATTAAAGATCCTCTAGGGTTTCCGATATGCCGAATCACAGCAGAATATAAAGATAATGAGAAAAAACTAGCTAGCTTTACTCAAGAGAAGATGGAGCAATGGTTTCGTGAGGCTGGAGCAATTGATACTTTTCGTATGCCTTTGGGTCCAATGGGTCCTTCAACCCATGCTTATGGTGGTACTCGAATGGGTGAAGATCCCGATACTAACGTTGTTAATCAATGGGGATTCTCTCACGAAGTTCCCAATTTGGGCATTTTGGGAGCATCGGTAATGGGTACAAGCGGAGCTAGAAATCCGACCCTAACAGTACAGGCACTCGCATGGCGCACAGCTCAACATTTAGTTGAGAACTGGAGGAGTATTTCGACTTAAAAAGCATCTTTAGTTTGAAGGCTTTTATAGTGAATTATATGTGCTAATGAGCTAGTAAAATTCCAGGTACGCTATGTAAATACATGCTGTTTTTTAAGGTGATTGTTGTATGGTGTTTAAGAGCAGGTTTTTGGTCCAAAACTTTATCGGATACAGGCTTCTTTTTTCCGTCATGATTGCAGTATTGATTGGGTTGGGTAGTGTTGGTTGCCAACCGGTGGATGACGTATCAGAAAATATACCCTCTGACCTATTAGGGTTCAGCATTCCTTTGTTTCGTACGGATTCTAATTGGCCTCAGGTGCCAGCGCAGTGGAGACTTGGCGAGGTCTCAAGTATTGCACTTGATGATGAGGACAATGCTTGGTTTTTACACCGACCTTGGACGCTTTCGCAAGAAGATGCAGGCATGGCGGCGCCACAGATTATAGGCTTTGATAACGAAGGAAACTTTCTTAAGGCTTGGGGAGGCCCTGGAGACGGTTACGAGTGGCCTCAGCGAGAGCATGGTCTTCATATCGATCACCAAGGTTTCTTTTGGGTTGGAGGAAACAATTGCCCTACTCAAAATGAACCTGGCCTCGATCCTGTGTCTGATGATCAGATACTAAAATTTACACCTGACGGTATGGTTGTCATGCAGGTAGGTAGTAGTAATTCAAGTAGTGGCAATTCAGATACGATTAATTTCAATAGACCAGCGGATGCTGTTGTTTTTTCGCCAACCAATGAGCTTTTTGTTGCCGATGGATATGGGAATCACAGGGTCGTAGTATTAGATGCTGATACGGGCTTATTCAAGCGTATGTGGGGTGCATTCGGTAATGTCCCAGAAGACAATGAACAGTGTCCCTACGTTTTTCTTGATTCAGTGCCTGATGGGTCAGGTTCGTCACAGTTCAGTATTGTCCATGCCATCCGTGTTTCGAATGACGGTATGGTCTATGTAGCAGACCGCGAGAATAGACGTGTTCAGGTATTTACGTTGGATGGGCAATACGTGAACCAGATCATCCAACATGAGACTTTTTTTGCACGCAATATTGCCCTGTCACCAGATGAAAAGCAGAAGTTTCTTTATGTAGGGGGAGGTTCAGGGATTATGGTTTTTGACCGTCTTAGCCTCCGGTTTCTAACAAGTATTGAGACTACCGTTGGAACTGGCCATCACATCCAGACGGATTCTCAGGGTAATATTTACATTGCTGCCACTGGTGTTGGGTATGAGCGATTAATCTATATGGGGTTATCTTCTGAAACATTGGATTAGCTGCTTAGCTCAAGGGTATTAGCAGTAAATAACTCTTCTATTTTAGGTATACGTTGAATCAGATTTTGTTCGTGTAAGTATTGAGGTAAGGTTGATAAAGCCAAGCGGTTAGGCTCAACCCCGTATGGCCAAAAGTCTTGTCCCATTACACGTTGAGTTTCTTCCATCTCAGCAACGACCCATGGAAGCGTAATCTTAAGTGCATCTGTTTCCATCATTTCAGCATAAGCTAATTCTTTAGCTTTTTTAAAAGCTTCGTATAAGCTTACTGCAGCCCATGGGTTCTCATCGTAAATCTTACGGCGGAACACCACGGTATGCATTATTGGAAAGATACCGGTACGTTTAAAATACTCCTTTTCGGATTGTCGGTAGTCTGAAAATAGTCGGCGGACTGGTGATGCTTCTTCATTAAGAGACAATGGTGCATTAGGTGAAATAATCGCATCGAGTTCACCTTTTTCAAGCATGGGACCCATATCTTGTGCAATTGGCATCTTATGGAGAATCACGTTTTCCGGTAGATCAAAATCAATTCTTGATGGACGTTGTAGTCCATCCTGTGTTCCACTGAACCATTCTATCGAATTAGGTTTTACTCCATATTCATTTAGTAATAGTCCTCGTGCGACCACGGCAGCCGTCATAGAATATTCTGGTACACCAATCCTCTTGCCTATAAGGTCTTTAGGTTCATTAATTCCTGCATTTTTGTTAATGAAAATGCAGGAATGACGAAATAAACGTGATGGAAATACCGGTATGGCAATGAATTTCTCATCGCCCTCTGCACGAAGCATCGTGTAGTTAGATAGAGAAAGCTCTGAGACATCGAATTCTTGATGTCGAAGCATGCGGAAAAAGGTCTCACTCGGGCGAGAAATTATAGGGTCGATATCAATCCCTTCTGGACGAATAGTGCCATCCATTAATGGTCTGACTCGGTCGTAGTCCCATGCGGCAAAAGTAAGGCGTAGTCGGCTCATAATGCGTCTCCGAACTGAATAAATGAGTGATAAGCGCAGACCTGTTCGGCTTGCGCTCCCTAAATGGTAACATCCGAACTGTATCTAGCTTTTAAGCATGACCTTTCTAAGAAAGAACCATACGTAGCTTCTACCATTGATCTTGATGCGGGTAGAAGCTGTAAGGAGGAGGCTTTTGTTCGAACAAAACATACCACACTGCTTTAAAGTTGATATATATCAGAAACTTAAGAAATTTTTGATTGAGCATCTCAGTCCTTTGAGAAAAAACAATTTGTATGTACAGAGCTATTTTTTCGGTACATTTGCATTAGCGATTCAATTGGTATCCTGTGCGGCGCCACAGGCTAACGTTCAAGAGTCTATGGGGTTACCCGAAGAGGTTTCCTTGGAAGAATCCATTAGCGCTTCAGACTCTGATGGCTTCTTTACAAGCGGTCAAGCATCCCGAGGCGAGCGGCGGTTTGATCAGCTTTGCGCAGACTGTCATAGAAGAAATGAAATCAGACGGACTTGGTTCGGAGGCGAGAGACATCAGACAGTGGGCAGCCTGTATAACGTGATATCTACG
>CAWKZI010000290.1:0-4122 GCA_963854365.1 Gammaproteobacteria bacterium | reverse complement strand
ATGGAGCCCAAGGGCGGACCTGGTCGTATGATTCGAATTGCATAGGCCCAATACCACCTTCACGGTGACATACGACACAGTTTTCGTTGATGATCTTGCCAACATGGCTGTTGTAAGTTATTTCATCGCGATCTTGCGCCTGTGCACTAGTAAGGCCTAGCGCAAAGATTGCGCTGCCTAAGAGGGCTAGTTTTTGCACTAATTTCATGCTGTTCTCCTAAAGCTGAGAGTTATGGGCAAAGTAATTCAAAAATAATAATTGCGTAACCGCTAAAAGTCCAATGATTCCGGGTATTTTTGTGGTGGTTGTGCAACAAATTGAAACAAGTTTTCACGTTCTTATTGCTCAATTTTTGATCAGCCAAATAAGTTTGGGAAATTTCCCAATCCTGGCGGGAAGTCAATACAACGTATTGACTAGATCGGGTTTTTAGCACAGCACTATCGAACAGTGACGCGCTGATATACGTTTGTCCAGCAGCATTGGTCTCCATCAGAGCTATCTGGGGCGCGGTGCTGGGTTACTTTAGTAGAAATGATGTATTCGCCAGCTTCTGAGAAGGAAACAAACACTTGGCCGATTCCACCCGGGCCATCTACTTCCATGGAGTTCGACTTAGGCTCGCGGAAAAAGCGTGCGCGGGGATCGTCTTCCCCATACGGATTTTCCGCAACTTCAGTGTCAGGATGACGAGTAAAAGTCACCTCGCCTGCACCCTGAAACTTCATGAATTCGACACCTAGCGCAATGGGGTCTTGAAAGCGGATATCAGTTTCATCGCGAACTGATGGATCACTAACGTTCACACTAATGCGAACATTTGTGCCAGCTTGTACGGTGCCATCGGGAAAATCTCCGATCTGCGCATACAGTCCGGCTCTTTGAGCTCCGTTATCGCCGATGCCAACTAATGGCTGCAAAGAACCTTGTGGGCGCGGAAGAATGAAGTCTAATTCGTAGGCTGACGCACCGCGGCGGCCAGGAACTTTCAATGTTTCGCTGTCGTCAGTCGTAAGATACCACCATATATCTAGGTCTTGATCACTAGCAGGAACTGTTACCGCAAAGGCGCCAGTTGTGCGACCTGCTGGAAAATGGGTTGGTTGAATGCCACTATATTTAGCCGGCTCGATATAGTTACCTTCACCTAGAGGAAGATCTACTGGCTCATCATTTCGGTTAATCATGCCGAAGGAATAACTCGTAGTTCCATCTGGGTTAGCTACCCACCCTTCCAGTATAGGAATGATTGGTAGACCACCATCAGGTGCGAGGCTCAGAAAACGAGCATTTTGTGAGGATTGCGCCTGGACAGTAATAGACAAAGTTACCAATAATCCACAGGCCACCATAGCGATTGATTTATAAAGTTGTTGCATTGACGTCGTCTCCAAAAAATCAGTTTCGATAGAACCGTTGTGACATCCTAATTAAACCGGAAAATCCAGCTTGCGCTAGAATAAATTTAGTAAGCAGTTGGATCTTCTCTAGCAGGGAGGCTAGGATAAACGCCATTTTGGCTCGAGTCTAGTTGTAAACAGCCGGAATTCGAGTCCTAAAGTGTTATTTTTTAAACAAATTGTTACAAGTGACGTTTTAAGCTCTAATCAGTAGATTAAACGGCTAGCCAAAACAGTAGATTAAACAACAAGCCAAAATCTGCAATTAGAATCAACCGAAACCTAATTATCGAATAGAGCCCCGATGAAAGAATTGATCTCATTTTGCGGTATTTTAGCTCTCATCTTTTGCTCCGCATCAACTTGGGGTGCTTTGGACCGTATTGGAGACTTCGCTTTGCTGGACCAGCAGGGTGAATTTCATCAATTGAGTCGTTTTCAGCACAAGAAAGCCCTTGTAATGATGTCCTATTCTCAGAAGTGTAATTCCATGGATTCGATCCTTGAGTCTTTCACGAACGTACGTTCCAAATATTTAGGTGAGGATTTTGAATTTGTTTTAATAGATTCTGAAGATCAGGGTAGGGCCGCTCTGACCGAACTTTCCGCGCTATTACCTACTGGACTTTCAATCCTAGAAGATGATGGTCAATTAGTTTCCGAAACCCTTAATATTAGTAGAGCAGGGGAAGTATTAGTTTTTAATCCACAACGACTTTCTCTTTATTACAGAGGCGAAGCAAGCACCCAGCTTGACATAATTTTGCACGAAGTCGCTACAGGCAATCCTATTGACACCGCCGAATTTGCACTCGGTAATTGCATACTTGCTTATCCGATGCGAGAACAACACGCGAGTACTCCTCCGGATTTCAGTAAAGAAGTGGCCCCTATCATTATTGAAAATTGCGCTGAATGTCATCGTCAAGGTGGTGTGGGTCCATTCGCGCTAGACAGTTATATCATGGTACTCGGATGGTCACCGATGATTCGTGAAGTACTGTTAAGTAAGAGAATGCCTCCAGCCCAAGTAGATCCTTATATTGGCCATTCGGCGGATGCGCGCTACCTGTCCAAAGAAAACCTGCAAACATTAGTTCATTGGATTGACGCGGGTGCCCCTCGAGGCGAAAGTGAAGAAGATCCTTTAGAAGTGTTAGCGACAAAAACTGATGCTGAAGTAACTTGGATCTTGGGAGAGCCGGATTTTATCGTCACTGGTCCTGATAACGAAATAGCCGCCACGGGTGTCATGGATTATATCTATGAAGATGTAGAGCTGGGTTTTAACGAAGACAAATGGATTCGAGCACTGCAGTACAAGCCCGGTGACGAAGCAGTGTTGCATCATCTTATGACCTTTGTTACGGCACCAAATGAAGATTTTTGGGGTTCAGAGCGAGATCAAGAAGTGAGCACTCGTCGCTTCGTTGAGGGTTATGCTCCCGGCGAGCCAAAGGCGATTGAGTTTACGGCTGGCACTGGCGTATTGATTCCGCAGGGGCACAAGTTATCTATGCAATTTCATTATGTGACCAATGGTCTATCGACAGTGGATGCAACCGAGCTGGGGTTGTACTTCGCCGAGGAGGCACCTGATCAGGAGCGATTGGTACAAGCAGTTTCATCTCGATTTGTTTTACCACCAAATGATGCAAATTTTGCGCAGCAAGCTCAGCATGTGTTTGATGAAGACATTATTATTACTGGCGTTCGAGCTAGGATGAATTATCGCGGCAAGAAAATGAAGTTTATCATTGAAGAAACGGACGGTAGGCGCCGTGAAATTTTCAGTGTCCCTGCCTATAACTATGGCTGGCAGCCTCACTACATTCTTCGTGAACCTCAAAGAATAATTGCTGGTAGTACTTTGTATGTAGTTGGAGCATTCGACAATTCGATATCTAACCCTCTTAATCCAGATCCGGAAAAAGAAATTAGTTTCGGTTTAGAAACCTGGGATGAAATGTTTACGGGTTATTTTACCTATCATCGCCCGCTCGATTAAGAAGCAGCGGTGACTACTTAAATGCATGATTCTAATTCTGCTGTAGTCGCTCAGGCGAAATTACACCATGCTTATTTATTGGGCTTGCAACTGATGGTTGCTACCAATAGATCTTCAGGAGAAATCGGCGACTGGATGTTTAAGCTTTTCCGCCGCCAGCACCTAGAAAAATTCTTATCTAGTTTTGAGAAACTCGATTTGAGCGACCTGCCTCATGCTGTGGCTTGCGCTCAATATCATGTTATGTCTAATAGTATTGGTGGTGTTCCTGTTGAGTATCTGGCCGAAAGTGATACGAAAGCCTGGCTGCGGTTTCGCTATCCACGCTGGATGTATCATGGCCCAACAATTTGTGGAGTGCCAAACGAAGTTAGCCGAGGATTTCTGCAAGGATGGTATGCGCACAATGGAATCTCGCTGCAAAATGATCGGCTAGGTTTTGTCTGCGTCTCAGAAGATATGACTGGCGAATTTGGACTTTGTGGTTATTTTAGAGAGTTTGATTCTGCTCTGGCCGAAAATGAAAGACTACAGTTTGCTAGAGGAGAATTACCGCCTGCTTTTGATGCAGAAGCGCAGCCAAAATTGCCGAGCCATTTATGGAGTAGTGAGCGAATAGAAAAAGCTAATAGGAATTATGCTGTGGAATTTATCCGCAATGCGCTTATCACCCTCGCCGAAGTCATTGGTGTAAATGAGAGCACCAAATTGGC
>CAWKZI010000289.1:0-4128 GCA_963854365.1 Gammaproteobacteria bacterium | reverse complement strand
AAAAAAAGCTCTTAAAACGAAAAGAATAAAGATAAAAAATATGATTTCGGCCATAACTCACCAGTTCCTTGCTGTAAAAGAAACAGCTTCATTTTTTTTCAAATTCGACTTTAGTATATGGAGGCTGGTACAACAATGATTAAGAGAGGCAAAAAGGCCTCCCCCGTCCTAATTATCAGGGCCACTTCAATGCGTTTCAGGGGGGGTATTAACGTCTTGCTGGTACAACTAGCGGTACAACATTTTGGATATTTTGCCTTCAGGCCAGTGTTTATGGGGTGGTTCAAGTCCGCCCACTGGTACCACTTATTCGTATATCTCAATCTAGTTCCTTCTAAATCCTTCCACATGCACTTTACCTTACATTTAGGGAATCAAAAATTGCCTGACGAATTTCAGAACTTATCGATTCAGGGTCAGGTGGTATTGAATTCCTGAAATACGGAGATAACCCAGGGGGTGGGTGTGCTGATTGGGCGGTCTATATAAACAAGGGGGGGGTCTACTTCTTGGACTAAATTTGGACCACTGTGCGACAACTAACTACAATCCAAGACCAACAACTACAATCAACAAAGCTAGGTGATACAATAACTTAGAGAACGCAGGCTGTTGTGAAGATCAGTCAACGAGGGGCTCATAATCCGTCGGTCCGAGGTTCGAGTCCTCGTGGGCCACCAATTAAATCAGTAACTTACGAGTTTCCCTCGCGTTACCTCAACTATTTTTGGACCAAATCTGGACCATTGAGCACCTTTTAAGTCACTTGCAGTGAGTATCAAAACTAATTATTGTGGTAATCAACGTCTCGGCTGACGTCTAAAAAGCCTGTGAAATTAGAAACCTAATTTTTAATCTAGTGTTAATCGCTGAGAGGACTTATTCGCATGGCTAGCTTTTATAAAAATATTTCAATAATAGTTTGCTAACTGCTAGATAAGGCGCCAAAGCTATGGACGCGTTCTGGAAAAAATTTAAGCACCGCAATGTAGCAAAAGTTGCTGCCGCATATGCTGCATTGAGTTGGTTTTTACTTCAAGCTCAAGAAGCCATATTACCGACTATCGGAGCGCCCACTTGGGTAGCACAAAGTATTCTTTTCCTAATGTTGGTTGGTTTTCCTATAGCGTGCGTTATAGCCTGGGCGTCTGATGTGAACTCAAAAGATGATCATTTTGAGGAACCTGAGGGAAAAAAGACAAAAATTAAACCTAATTTCCCTCTAACGAAGAAAGCTTTCCTTCTAACCGGCTTACCCATTATTGCCCTGATAGGGCTTTTTGCATTCTACATATCGCCATATATTTTTGACTTTAAACCTAATAATCGGAATCAAGATGTATCAGGCGGAGTGCAGAGCTTTCAACAAGATATGTCTCAAAGTGCAAGATTTGATCTTAATCTAGGAAATACAGGTACAAGCGAATGGGGGCTAACTACTGAGATTGTAATATCACCGAACGGAAGATATGTCGCATATACGATAAACAATGATGGCGCTGGTGAGATATTTATAAGAGACCTATCGAGGGGGGGCACATCCAACCGAATAGCAGAATATCGATGGGGGACTGATGTACATGGGGTGCTAGATTTCTCTGAAGATGGAGAATGGGTAACGTACTTTGATTCAGGTATTTTACAGCAAGTTAGGGTCTCTGGCGGTGCATCACAAAATTTATTAGATAACCGATTAGGCAGAACAAGTGGTTATCACTTAGGAGACACATCTCTCACGTTTACAGGAGCCCAAGACTTTCTTTGGGAACTCGATCGACAATCTGGAGAGCAATCAATAGTCTATGCTTTTGATCAACAGGACGCTTCTCGAGTTTATAGATGGCCTCAGGTTTTACCTGATGAAAAAACAATCCTCGTATCCTCATCTTCCATAGTCGCGGATTCTGACTCCATTCTTTTACTATACGATCAAGAAAATGGCACCTCCAAAGAAATAGTTACTAACGCTTTCAACGGAAGATTTGTCGAAGAAACCGGTCACATAGTTTTTGTTAGAGGATCTTCATTATGGGCCGTTCCTTTTGATTTAGACCGATCCCAAATCAGCGGTAATGAAGTAAAGCTCATTGAGAACATACAAACCAACGGCATACTTGGAAGTGCTGCTTACTCTTTCTCTAAAAATGGACGCCTAATATATTTGCCGGGCACCGATGTAGCAGTAGCCACTGCGAATTTAGATATAAATGTAGTGTCTCGCTCTGGCGACATATTAGAAACTATCGACATTTCTGGAAGGGTCGGTCAGTTAGCTATTTCACCCGATGGTTCGCAACTCTCTTATACTGCCTACGAAAGTTCAGAATCAGATATATGGGTATGGGATTTTCAGCGTAATGTTGCCGGCCGCAGAACATTCGGAGGAAACTCTGATCGAGCTCGATGGAGCTCCGATATATCCACACTATTATTCAATAATTTGTCTGAGGCTCAGAACTTAAGCGGGATTTGGGCAGTCCCTTCAGACGGGTCCGGCGAAGCCTTTGAAGTTTTCAGTGACCCCTCAAGATTTGCGGCGTATCAGATTCAATCGTTATCTGCTATAGACAATCGATTATTTTTCTATAGCGGTGCAGCGCAAATCGGGCAAGGAGCACTTTGGTCACTCGATTTGTCAGATAATGAAAACTCTGAGCTAAACATTAACCAAATAGAAGTCTCGCCTAATACCGAAGAGGTTTGGTGGGCGCGCATAGCGACTTCCCCGAACGGCCGATGGATTGCTTATGTAAGCAATGAGTCAGGCTCAAACCAAATTTATATCAGGCCGTACCCTGATATAGATGGAGGAAAATGGCAAATTAGCGCGTCGGACGCAGCTAGCCCAATATGGTCGCCCAGCGGTAATGAAATATTTTTCAGAAGCGGCAATCGGTTTTTCAAAGTGGATTATGAAGAGCTTTCGTCTGAAACAAGAACTTTCATGGATTTACAAGAACCAGAATTTCTCTTCGAGCATACAATCGTCGAGAATCATCTAACATTCCCGGCCTATGTCTACGATCCCACCGATGATAATTTCATTATTTTGTCGACCTCGGACTCTGATGGCTTAGAGTTTTCTGATAGCGCTTATGCAGATCAAACAACTCTCGCCGTTGTTGAGAATTGGTTTAGTGAGCTTTCAACTTTTGTGCCAAGGACTCCGAACTAATTTCCACATTTATATATCCGTAATTAAGCTTAACATTTCGGCTACTAACGTTAGGCGCATCAATTTTTATTTATCAGTGAGAAAAAGTGCAATAGAACCTACTTGGAAAAGTGAGGGTGGGTTCTGATATGACAAGTAGTAACCTAATCACTCTTGCCTAGTTGAAAGAGGATGTCCGTACATCCTCTATAGATCAAAATAAAGGCTATTCTTTAAATAGTTTTCCTGAATAGATTAATGTTTCCAAATCCATGGCCCCTTCACTGCGGTGTTTGTCGCCATTGGACACATCGACAATCATAGTAACTTTCCATTCATGCCCGCTCCTTTCCCAAGTCCCTTGCCCAATCCCTCCAAGCACTGACCCATCGGGCAGAAAAGCGTCTCCTACCCACTGGACTTCGCCGCTTGTCGCGTTTGAATCTGATAAAGCATGGGAAGAGGTTAGAGTTCCCCATACAGTTCCAAATTCCGTTGCCTCTCCTTTGAAATTTGAAACGACTGTTATCTCTCCAGCAGAATTAGTCCCGTATGTATTACCGTCATGTTTTAGCGAAAATTCTCCAATTAGTTCAGACAAAATCAATACTCCTATATCTAGTTTTTAGAACTTCAAACATAGCAAATTAATATGGCGATCGCCGTATTATTAAATTAGTTTAAGATTTAAGGATTTTAATATCGTAGTGTTCGTCCACAATAATATGTATACAGGTGCGATGGGACCATCTTCGTGCAAAGGGGGTGTACCCCCCGGGGTGGGGGTACTGACCAGAGTATGTTGTCTTCCCTATGAAAAAGTGGAAAAACAATATGACAAACTATGTTGCTAGAGGGCTCATTAAAGCACTGATTTTTATGCCACTGGCTTTGAATTCACAACAAAGACTGGCGCAAATTACCAATATGGAAGACTGTACAGAGCCCGTCTGCCATAGCACCCAATGTGAGCA
>CAWKZI010000288.1:0-4134 GCA_963854365.1 Gammaproteobacteria bacterium | reverse complement strand
CAACTTCTCCGATGCCGTGAACCGTGTTAACAACTCCTGCTGGCAGGCCTACCTCATGCATTATCTCAACTAACATTGATGCACTACAAGGTGACCACTCTGCGGGTTTATGTACCACTGTGCAACCGGCCGCCAATGCAGGCGCAATTTTCCATGTCGATAACATAAACGGAGTATTCCAAGGAGTAATGATCCCGACCGGACCAATTGGCTGCCGTATACTGTAGTTCATATGTTCCTGCGTAGGCAGAGCAGACCCATCTCTCGCGGCTGGCGCCATATCGGCAAAGAAGCGAAAATTCTCCGCACCGCGTATTGCTGCTTTGCTCATAAATCTCAATGGCTGACCGGTATCGTAGCTTTCAACTAATGCTAGTTGCTCCGCATTTTCCTCAATCGCATCGGCAATAGCGTGCAATATTTCCCGCCTTTTTTTACCTGGTATCCCTGCCCAGTCATTGGACGCATTTTCTGCTGCTCGACAAGCCTTAACGATATCGTCAGGAGTGCCAGCGGCAACTTCTCCGATCAAGGCTTCGTCTATTGGTGAGAAATTAGAAAAAGTTGCACCATCACTTGCTGCTACGCGTTCGCCATTAATGAAATGGCTTATGGGGCTGTCAGAAAACCCACCCATTATCTCGTTCAACTTTTGAAGATTTTCCTCTAAAACAACTTTGGTCATGAAGAACTCTCCTGGATATGCATAAATTTTGGAATACTATTCCTATTCCAACGGAAGTGAGGATCTATTTCCTGAATCTCATACGACAGTGCAATAGGTACATCGCCCATGGCATTGTCAACGAAGCCACACAGGCATTGAAAAAGATCCTCACCCATTTGCTTCTTAATCTTTTCCGTTCGGCCTTCTGCAATTCTCAAATAAACAGCAATAAAACAATAACCTGCAGCTTGGTCAGCTATAAGTTGCTCTGCAGCGACATGTACGCGAGTCCGTAACCCATTCAATGGCAGAGCCTCCAGGTTTGAGGCACACGAATGTAGCTCTTGAACTAACTGCTTTAGCTCCAATGATTCGTGGAGGCTTGGGGAGACTTCAATAATTTGATGAGGCATAAATCCAATAATCAATGCTGGTAATGAAATTTAATATTACTTAATATATTAAATAAATCAATACTCACAACTTTCAGGGGCTTTGAACTCATGCCCATTAATAGACCCGGCCAACAATGAAATATATAAGTTTCGAAATTAATAACAATAACCGTTTTGGTGGAGTCAATGATGATGGCGTCGTAGATCTTTCGGCGCGCTTTCCTGATCTGCAAGATCTTCGCGCAGCAATTCGCTTGGACAAACTAGATACTTTAGCAGAAGCACTGCGGACCTCAGCAGCGGATTTCTCTCTTAAAGACATTCGCTTTCTGCCGACGATTCCTAATCCCGAGAAAATAATCTGCATTGGGGTGAACTACGCCAACCGCAACGCTGAATACAAAGATGGCAGCAATCTACCAAAATATCCCAGTGTATTCATGCGCAGCCGAGATTCACTAGTGGGACATCAGCAATCGATTCTCAATCCTCCTGAATCAGAGCAATTAGATTATGAAGGCGAAATTGTTTTAGTGATCGGCAAAGAAGGAAGGCGAATTTCTGCAGACAAAGCTCATGAACACATCGCAGGTCTGAGCATAATGAACGAAGGATCTGTAAGAGATTATTTAAGACATGCTAAATTCAATGTCACTCAAGGCAAAAATTTTGAAGCCTCTGGATCTTTGGGTCCCTGGTTGGTTTCGCCTGATGAAATTGATCCTATGGGCCAACTACAAGTCATTACTCGGGTGAACAGTGAAGAGCGACAGAATGATGTTACTGACAATCTAATGTTTTCGTTCCGTTTTTTAATCAGCTATCTCTCATCGTTCTATCGCTTAAGACCTGGAGATATTATCGCCACCGGAACTCCGAATGGTGCCGGCGCAAGATTTGATCCTCCCAAATATCTTCGCCAAGGAGACCTAGTCGAAGTGGAAGTGCCGGGCGTCGGAATGCTTTCAAATTCCATAGTGGATGAGACTACATAATACTCTAATAATTTTATGACCCGACTAAGAAAAATAAGTCAGAGTTTACCTATGCAGCTATTGCATGCCAGAGAGTCAACGATGTCTCTGTTCCGACCCATGCTTCGTAGCTTCGGAATTACTGATCAACAATGGCGAGTTATTCGAGTGCTGGCCAGTTGTGAAACGATTGGAGCTTTTGAATTATCCCAACAGAGTATGATTCTGCCGCCGAGCCTGACACGAATTCTTAAGAACTTGGAAAAAGAAGGTTTCGTAAGTCGTTCGACTGACCTTACTGACCAACGCAAACTACTTCTTTCGGTTACCCCAAAGGGTCGACAGAAATATGATCAAGTTGTCCCAGAATCAGAGAAAATTTATCGCTCCCTTGAGGCTAAAATTGGCAAGGTAGAACTGAACGATTTTTTAAACCAGCTTGTCGCACTCAATACTAAATTAATAGATTGAATAGCATGCGGATCTATGAAGCATGAGAAATGAATTGATGCAATCTTATCCAGAATAGGGTTGTTATACATCTGATTTCGAACCAACTATTTGCAAGTACGCTTTCGCTAACCAACTCTAGCCCCACTCCACATACAAATTGCGTGGCCCACGAAAAGTGATATTTGGAGAAAACTTAAAGTTCTGTTCTTCTGCAAGACGTAAATTGGGAAACCTCTTTGTTAATGCTTCAATAGCGATCTGACTTTCTGACCGAGCTAACCTTGCTCCTAAGCAAAAATGAATACCGCGGCCAAAAGAAAGATGCTTAGTGGCATTTTTCCGATAGATATCAAATTTAGCGGGTTCGGGAAATAAATTGGCTTGATGATTTGCTGCGCCCAAACTTAGAAATATGTTTGTACCAGCAGGTATATCGATGCCGCCGATAATTACGTCCTGGGTGGTGATTCGACGCCAACTGGTTTGCGGTGAATCACAACGTAGTACTTCTTCCAAAGCATTTGGGATTAAACCCGCATCTTTGCAAAGCGCCCCCCATAGTTCTCGATCAGGCAGGACATTGAGTAAAGTGAGAGAAATAAAATTGCTGACGATTTCATGACCCGCAAAAGATAAGCCATAAATTATCGATTCGACCTCCCTATAACTAATCTCTTCAGGATCCGCTTTATGGGCTGCAAGCAAATCAGAAGTAAGATCGTCTTCCGGCTGCAAATTTCGGCTGGCAACGAACGCTTTGCAGTAGCGCCAATACTTCAGCATGTTTTTCGCAATATCGTTCTGTTCTTGGTCATCAGGATTACCCCAAGTAAATGCTAAACGATTGGCTGTCCAACAAATTAATTCTTCATAATCCTGTTCTGGGAAGCCGATAAATCGAAAGATGACCTGACCGGGCAATGGATGCCCGAATGCGCTTACAAATTCCGCTGGACCGCCTTTCTCCTCCATTTGATCAAGAAGCTCTTCGCAACTCTCATGTATATACGGCTCTAGAGTTTTCATGCGGTGATTTGAAAAACCCTCGCCGGTGAATTTGCGAATCCGGGTATGGTCGGGTTGCTGGCGGTTAGACATCACGGCGACAGGGTTGTAGTCGTCGACCGACAAGGTTTCCGCGGCTTCTGAGCAGATCGGAAAAACTGGGTCCTGTACATTTTCTGAGGAAAATACAGCTGGGTTCTTAAAGACTTTTACAATATCTTCATAGTTAGTTAAGACAAGGTATCCGAGCTTTTTAGAATAAAAAATCGGCTGTTCTTGATTGAAGCCCTCCAATTGTGGATATGGGTTCTCAAGGTAGTCCGCATTAAAGGGTGTAAAATTATGATCGACTGGACAACCACTAGGTTCACTAGCTGGGGCTATATGAATCTTATGATATGCCTCTTGTTCAATATCACCCATTAACTTATTCCTTGAACTAGCGCGGATTGGAAGTAAAGTATTGGATTAACTAGTCTATGCTTACCTAAACAACAACTCCAATTTTTTAGTGCAATTCTCTAAATAGAACTCTTTAGTGTGACAAAGGGTCAGGTCTAACTTGAAATTTAACTAAATTTCCCTGAGTTCCTTTGCCTCCTTCGTTATGCCACACAGCGTTAGTGCCATAATCTGCCCA
>CAWKZI010000287.1:0-4136 GCA_963854365.1 Gammaproteobacteria bacterium | reverse complement strand
CTTGGTGCGCGAAATAGTAGAAAACAACAATATTGAAGTTTTGTTGGTGCAACGAAATTCGCGCTTAGTTTTTCATGGGGGGCACTGGGTATTTCCGGGCGGGCGAGTTGATGCCGCTGATTTTGAGGACAGTGAGTCTGGGTTTGAGTATCAGGCAGCCTTGAAGGCGGCGGTGCGTGAAACTAAAGAAGAAGCTGGCATTGATATTGACGAGAAGTTATTAATTCACACAGCTCACTGGACGACTCCGCCAAAGCAACCGCGCCGATTTTGTACTTGGTTCTTTATTTACCCTCTAACTGCGTCGGTAAATGTAAAAGTAGATAACGATGAAATCCTTGATCACCGCTGGATTAGCCCCAGTGACGCCCTTGCTGAAGAGAAAGCCGAAAATATAGTCCTTCCAGGACCCACTAGTAGCACTCTAAGAGATATCGCTAATCATCGTAACTTAAACGATCTGATTGCAGAGGTAACATCTACTAAAATTCGGGTTTTCCCTAAAGACTCAGCATATTACCGACCTGAAGAGATGGGCGTTTCGAGGAATTAAATCAAGCCGAAGATTACACATCCAGTTTTTATCCAACCTTGAGCTAGTCTCTAGCCTAAACGGTACTATAAATCTGTTCAAATACAGTTATCTAGAGGTCAGGTCCTGCCTTCTTTCCGACAGCCCGATGTTACCGAAATTTTGTCCGCTTTGTCGCCTATAAGGCCTTGCTTTTCTGGGCGAGTTAATGGGATAGTTAAGGCTATAAAACTTAAGCAATCTGCCTTTCTTGGTGGGTGAAATGGCCCTGAGTTCGAACGTTATCCGAGCTGAATTACACGACCAATTTTTAACACTATGGTCGACATTTATAGGGTGTTTTCGAGCCACCGAAGTTTAGGTTGTTTTTACTGTTCAATTTACAGACAAACGTTACTATGAACAGGTAGGCTTGAGTAGGTAATCATTCACTTTGGACAGAAGCGGTTCTATGTCGTCTCCCACTTTTGATAGTCTGCGAGAAACCCTTAAGAACCTTCGACGTCGTCGGAGTAGTTTATTTATTCTGAAACAGAGCAGCTTTTTTGTTATTGCTGCCTCGCTGCTTATACTAGCGATTGTGTCAATTGCTGCCTGGTTAGAATTAGACAAGCTGGGAGCAATCGTTCTCTTTACTGTTGCAGTTATAGGGTTTGGGCTTTTGCTTTGGGCTTTTGTCCACGTATTAAAAAGGAGCCATACCGATGATCGCCGCCTTGCTCACTACGTAGAAGATCATATTCCTGACTTTGAACAACGTCTGCTTACTTCCCTCGAGTTTACCGAAGACGATTTAGTTAATGGTCGTCGAGGCGTCTCCCAGCAATTTATTCAACAACTTTGGCAGGATGCGCAACAACATGTGGAGCAACAGCAAGCTGAAGTAGAAAAAGTAACTCCCTCGAAAGCTTCCTGGATTAGCTTTGCTTCTGCAGCTTCGGTAGTGACCATAGTTGCTGTGGCATTTTTATCATCAGAAGCTTTGCTTTCGGCTGGTAGTCGTTTGATCTGGCCTTTCGCCATTAGTGAACCAATTGTATTGATTGAAGTTTTGCCTGATATTGAAATTAGTGTCGAGCCTGGCGATATCGAAATGCAACGTGGTGATGGTGTAACCATTATTGCTCTAGTTAACAATGCGGTTCCGGGATCAATTAATCTGCGTTTGCAAGACGACAATTTGAATTGGAGAGATTACTCCATGGCTCGCGATGGCAGCGGCAGTGAGAGCGCCTCATTTAGCTATTATATTCCTTCGTTGGAAAAAGATACTACTTACTATGTCAGTTTTATTGAGCGAGGAGAGCAGAGCTCCACTCAATATAGAATTTCACTCTTTGATTTGCCGCAAATAGAACAAATTGATATCGCTTATGATTATCCAGACTACACTGGTATTGAGGATGTAATCGAAGAAGATAGCGGCGATATTACTGTACCTGAGGGAACGAATATTGAATTAACTGTTACTTTTAACAAAGCTATCGCGACTGCCAATCTGAAATTTGAAGAGAGTTTTTCTAGCGGCGATGAAGAAGAACTGGACCCCCTCCCACCCTATGCGGATTTACTGTTAGATATAGATGGCAATATTGGCACGGCGAGTTTTACCGTTAATCAAGATGGCGTTTACCGTATCGTTGCGGCAGATTTTTCTAATCTTGAAAGCGCGAATCCACTTGACTACTTTATTCGTTCGATTGACGACAATCCTCCAGAACTAGCATTGATTCGACCAGGAAAGGATGAAGATGTTATGCCTTTGGAAGAAGTGGTGTTGGAAATAAATGCTACCGACGATTATGGCCTCAGTCGTTTTAATTTAAACTATAGCGTTGTTGGCGCAGAAGAGGTGGAAGTTAATTTTCTGCCTGTGCCAAATGTTCTTTCAGTATCCGGCAATGAACTAATTTATCTAGAAGACCTCAATGTAGAGCCAGGAGACTTTGTTAGCTACTTTCTCACTCTTGCTGATAACAATGGCATTGAAGGTCCGAACGAAGTTATTTCAGACATTTATTTTCTCCAGGTAATACCAACAGACCAAGAATTCAGACGCTCAGGTGGCCAAAGTGGTGGCGGTGGCGGTGGCGGTGGCGGTGGTGATAGCAGCGCACTGGTGGCCGTACAAAAAGATATCATTGCAGCAACTTGGAAACTAAAGAACAGGCAGAATCAAGTTACTACAGAAGACTTTACTGCTGATGCTGAAATTATCGCTGAATCGCAAAAAGAAGCAACTGAGCGCGCTCGCATGTCTATCGATCGTTTAGCAGAGAGATTAAATTTTTCTGACGATAGTTATGACACTGCTGTAGAAAATTTATCCCTAGCCATAGACCAAATGAATTTGGCCGCAGGAGAGTTGGACCTCGAACAGGTCACCAGCGCCCTTCGCCCAGAACAATTAGCACTGCAATACATATTAAAAGCTGAGGCTAATATCAATCGCACCGAGATTAGTATGCAACAAGGCGGCGGTGGCGGCGGTGGCGGTGGTGCCCAGCAAGAACGTGAAGACCTGCGTGAATTATTTGAAATGGAAATGGGTCAGCTCGAAAACCGCTACGAAACCCCAAATAGTGCTGGCGGCGGGGGCGGTGCCCAGAATTCAGAAGAAGCAAATAAACTTGAAGAATTAGCGCGACGCCAAGAAGGTTTAACTCGAGCACAACGAAATTTAGCTCGCCGTGAAGACCAGATGACCGAAGAACAAAAGCGTCGAGAACTTGAGCGGCTTATGCGTCAGCAAGAGCAGTTGAGCCGAGAAGTAGAGCAATTAGCTCAGCAGATGTCTCGGACACAGCAAAGCTCACAGCAACAGAGCACTCAGTCGCAGGCATCCGGTGGCTCTTCATCGAGTGGTCAACAGCAACAGCAAACAGCTCTAGAGCGCGCAGTGCAGCAAATGCAGGAAGCGTCGCAGAGCGAAACGGCTTCTATAGCTGCTGCACGTAGTCAAAAGGCTTTGGAAAATTTAAGACAACAACAGCGTGAATTGAATGAGCAATCTGATCGGTCGGTTAATCAGTTAGCGCAAAATCTTGGACAACGTGGTCAACAACTATTGCAACAGCAACGACAGCTGCAAGACGCTTTGCAGGAAACAACCAGAGAGCAGGGCTTAGGCCAGACACGTCAGGAAATCCGTAATGGTGGTGATATGCAAGAGCTGATCGAGTTGCAACAGCAACAGCAAAAAGACCTCGAGGAGATAGAAGACATGCTTCGAGCAATTATCGCACGTGGCGATAACGATGATCAGCGCTTAATGTCCCAGGCCCAGGAAGCAACTAGAGATTTGCGGCCGATTCGTGAAGAGATGCAAACCAGCAACCGGGTACTCCGTAATGGTATGGTTAATCTTTCTGTTGATATAGAGGCTGAACTTGAAGAAGAGATTGAAGGTTTTGCGCAGGCACTTGCAGCGCTCAATCCATCAAGTACGTCAAGCCCATCCGACCAGCTTCAGCAAGCAGCGAGAGATGCAGGATCACTGCGACAACAAATAGAAGATTTAGAGCAACAGGCATTGGCATTCAATGAAAGTGGTCAGCAAACAGGTGAAGATGGGACTTCTTCTATTCGTACTATGCGTGATCAA
>CAWKZI010000286.1:0-4154 GCA_963854365.1 Gammaproteobacteria bacterium | reverse complement strand
TAATCGACCAGTCATAGGCAATATCTTCAGCTGCGGAGTACCCAGAACTAAGAATTGAAAACACAATCCTCTTCCAGTCATCACGACAACAATCCGCAGAGATATGCCTCAGCATCACGCGAAGGAGAGCTAATTTGTTGGGTGTCTCCTCTCGGTTATAACCTCTATGGGCTTTCTCATTCGTTTTCTCTGTTACTGGTTTTCCAGCTTGGAGTAAACCTTGCCAGTGATCGAGGAAGTACTCAGGAATTTCGTTCACATTAGATAGGTTATGCCCTTCGCAGTCCCAAGCGTACGTTGTGCCTGAGGGATGCAGTGATGGTGGGAGTAGATCAACCACTGATTTGCCAGTGCGCGTTCCGCAACGGTATTCAAATAAAATGTGGCCATCTTTCGCCTTTACGACTGCCGTTGGGAGAGCTCCTACATCTTTAGGCATAGTCCAAAGAACCTTCACGCTGTTATCTCGACCTGAGCGATAAGAGGAAAGTGGTAAGCAAAGAAGATGTTTGTGCGAACAGATGCCCATCTCCTTTTCCATATACTTTTCAGCGCCTTCCAAGTCATCAATGTCGAGGCACATCGTGGGCGGGTCACAGTAAACATGGACTAGGCCAGGGTTCTTTCCACTCAACAGCACGCCGTCTTCCGGTTTATAAATGCAATTCTCGCGTTCGTTCCAACCCTTGATGCTCGGGTTTTTTTGCCCTCGCGGAGCGGTTGTGTATGTGAAGCGACCATCTAAAGGAAGTAACTTATTCTTCATGATCGCTCCCCCCAAATAATTCTTCAAAAGGGCTTACGCTGAAGGATCTTTGTGAAGCCTCCCTTACTGCAGTATCTTTGGCTTCATCCAGGGATGAAAAAGCTTGCGGTAAAAATTCGCCGTCGACTAATCCAAAGAAAGAGCCGAATTTATTTTTGCCAACAACACAGTTCAGCCCATCGATTTCAGTATATGAATTACCTTTGGCTGATAATTTCCACTCGTAAATATCCATGTCTTTCTCCTAAGCAGGTGAAAAAGTTTGTTTAATTATTTTTGGATATTCGCGAACAGTTTGACCGCTGCCGGGCGGGCACAAGATTTCTCTTGCTCGGTGAAAACTAAAGAAGCTTTTCCTATCCTAGAAGAAAATATCTTTCACCGGTTGTTTTGCGCCGAGGGTCGCGCGTATTTGTGCACCTCTGAAGCTCAAGCCAGCTTGTTTGTAATCAACAAGTATTCTTTAACGTAATTTTCTAGTCCCATCCTCCATAATGAACAAAAAGAAGTTCTCCTGGTGGATTAGAATTTTCTTACCCCAATATCTGATAACCTTTTCCCTGAGCAAAGTCTCACGCTTGTTAAAGATGAGCCACTTCAGCGCTCCAACACTAAACTCAGGAAATCGAGCTGAAAAAATTTGGATCGTTGTAAAGGGGGCATTCGAAGTAAGTATAGTACTTCGTGCGTTCATATTTGCCCTCCAAAAACATCATCAACCATCCGAGAGACTGTTTTGAATTTATGGTCTTCGGTCAGGTGGCTATAGCGTTGAACCATTGTTAAAGAACGGTGCCCCAATATGTCACCGATCTCTCGCAGACCCGCACCACTCATTGCCAAGTAGCTAGCAGTGGTGTGCCGCAAATCATGAAACTTAAAATCTCTGAGGCCTGCTTGTTTCTTGATTAAGCGCCAAGCATGGTCAATATCGAGTGGGAAGTTGCTGTCCCCCTTTGTATGCGAGGGAAATATTAATGTATGTTTATCGAGTGGTCTGACTTTTCCCCAAGATTTGAGTGCCTTGAGTGCCGGTCCAAGTAGGGGTACGGCCCGTGTATCACCATTCTTAGTCTCGCGGATAACGATACGTTGAGATTTAAAGTCGCAATCCCCCCATCTTAGGTTAAGTATCTCCCCGCGACGCATCCCAGTTGTTATGGCAATGAGTACTATGGATTGAAGTTCAGGGTAATTTAAAAGAGAGTCACAAACACCTGTGAGCCTGGCAAGCTCTTCTTCACTCAGGAAACGCGTTCTACCTCTTGGTTCTTTGAACTTTTTGATTTGTAAGCATGGGTTTCTCTCAATCCAACCAAGTTCCTTTGCTGCATAAGTTAGCGCAGCGCTGAGCGATGCGACATAACGATTTATAGTCGCATCTGAGAGCTTGCTCCTAAGCTCTTCACGAAAGGCTTTTATGTCGTTCGGTTTAAGGTCGGCAAGTAGGATGTGCCCAATTTCTTTTTGCCATTTATCCAAGTGCCAGAGTCGGCTGTAGGGGTCTTTGAGCCTGTACAGAATCTCGGGCTCATAGAGATCGAGTACGTCGGTGACGGTGTGCCGCTGAGCCTCAGCTATGGGCATATATCTGCCGCTATTAATAGCTGCTTTTGTTTCTTCAACCCAAAGTTTTGCGTCAGTTTTTCTGAAAAATGTTTTGGTTAGATCGGGAAGGCGCGTGCGTCTGATCCGGGCACGCCACGAAATTTTGCCTGTACGGGGGGAAATGCGTTTATCAAAAGTCGCCATGCGGTACTCAACCTTCCGATGATCAACACCGGCTTAATAGTTAGGTTTGTGAACGCATGGCTTTTATTTAGAGTGGGGCCAGTTACTTCCGGCAATAGGCCGAAAAAATTTACCACTTGGAATCAGCTTAATTTCGATTCACTGCAAAATCAAGAGCGAGTCGTAATCCTCACTGGTCCAAATTTGGTCCAAAAAGAGTTGAGGTAACGCGAGGGAAACTCGTAAGTTACTGATTTAATTGGTGGGCCCACGAGGACTCGAACCTCGGACCGACGGATTATGAGTCCGGCGCTCTAACCAACTGAGCTATAGGCCCTGTAACAGGGAACTGAATTCTAACGAATTACTGCACTAACGATAAGCTCTATATTCCGGCAGCGGTGGCTTTTTCCAACGCTTTAGGGTCTTCTTTTAGTTGCCTGGCGAATTCAACCGCAAAAGGATCGGTGAATATGTCCTCTTCGCCGTTGGCGATTGCTTCAAATACGTTTATCGCAACTGAGTCTGGTGATGCCTTATCGAAAGGTAGTCTCTTTGCCATATCGGTATCGACGGGTCCAGGGTACACACCTGCTACCAGTGTATTCTGTCTAGCCATTGCCGCTCTAAATGCTTGTGTTAATGAGTGACCGGCAGCCTTTGAAGCTGAATAACCTGGGGCGAATGGGAAGCTGCATAGACCAGAAATAGACAGGATATTTATCATTGCACCACCGCCATTAGCTTCTAGAATTGGAGCGAATGCTCGACCCATCTTCATAGTTCCAAAATAATTTACATCAAGTTCTTGGCGCATGCCGGCCTCTTCAGTTGTTCCTAAGATTGCTGTACCTGTGCCCATTCCGGAATTGTTTATTAGAATTTCAACATCACCTGCCTCAGCCGCAACAGCGTTTACTTGACCTTGATCAGATACATCTAAAGTTAGTGCTACGACTCTGTCATCCTGCAGTTCTGCAATTCCAGCGAGTGTGGATACATCTCTTGCCGTGGCATAAACTTTTTTTGCACCCTGAGCCAATGCTTGCATAGCAAAGCTTTTGCCAATGCCGCGATTGGAGCCGGAAACTAGAACTACTTTGTTTTTTACAGAAACTTTGGGCATAAAATTCTCGTAAGTATGTTAAGGATGATTTATTTGGAAGAGTGTTTTGCCGGCTATCATAGTTCAATGATCTAGCTTAGGGGCATACTACCGTGCTAGGAATCCACTCCATTGATTTCGCAATGGAGCGGCATAGGTAGTTTTACTCGTCGAGGAAGCTGCGAAGGTGGTCTGACCGAGTAGGGTGTCGCAGTTTTCGCAGTGCCTTTGCCTCGATTTGGCGTATACGCTCTCTAGTCACATCGAACTGTTTGCCAACTTCTTCTAGCGTGTGGTCGGTGTTCATGTCGATACCAAAGCGCATTCTGAGAACTTTTGCTTCTCGAGCGGTTAGGCTGCCAAGAACATCTTTGGTGGCTTCTCGTAGGCCTTCATCGATTGACGAGTCCACCGGTGAATCAACGGTAGCGTCTTCGATAAAATCACCCAAGTGTGAATCTTCATCATCACCGATAGGAGTTTCCATGGAGATTGGCTCTTTGGCAATCTTGAGCACGCGCCGAACTTTGTCTTCAGACATTTCCATACGTT
>CAWKZI010000285.1:0-4157 GCA_963854365.1 Gammaproteobacteria bacterium | reverse complement strand
TCTGTTATGCCATCTAACAATCGCAACGCTTTATCAATAGGCACTCTAGCTTCAACCAAGGTACAAAGACCATTAGTAAAATCAAGAATGTCAGTATTAGAAATTTTCTTTTTACGCCATTTTTCAGAAGACTGCTTGGTTTCTTGAACCTTTACCGGTGTCAGATTTTTACCTTGTAAAATTCTGACGGCTTCTTTCTCCGACTCAGCGTTTAACTGACCGTTTTGAACTTTCCCAGCAGAATCGAATGCTTGATATTTATAGTAGAGTGTACTCATAGCGCTCTCGTTACCCGCACAACTTCTTCTGGTGTAGTGAGACCAGCAGCTAATTTCTCTAGCGCATCTTGACGTAATGTTCTCATCCCTTCAGACATCGCCTGTTCACGAATTATGTTGGCATCAGACCCACTGGCTATATGATGACGGATAGCATCGCTCATCATTAAAAGTTCATACAGACCTACCCGCCCACGATACCCAGTATTGCCGCATCTTTCACAGCCTTTCCCCCGCTTAATTTGTGGACAAGAGGCCTGCTCGATATCTAATACCATAGCTTCATCGTTGTTCAGATCATGAGTTTCTGAACAATCAGTACAAACTCTTCTTACTAGTCTTTGCGCCTGAATAGCTAACAGGCTGGAACTAATCAGATAGCCTTGCACACCCATATCCTGCAATCGAGTGACCGCGCCGGCAGCATCATTGGTATGTAGTGTGGAGAAAACCAAGTGCCCAGTTAATGCGGATTCGATGGCGATTTCTGCAGTTTCATGATCTCGAATTTCACCAACCATTAATATATCGGGGTCTTGCCGCACGATTGACCTTAGCCCAGCCGAAAAGCTCAGTCCGATGCTAGCATTGGCTTGAATTTGAGTGATGCCATCAAGTTGGTACTCAACCGGATCTTCAACTGTAATAATCTTCTGGGCTTCATTGTTTATTTTTTCTAAGGTGGCATACAGTGTTGTAGTCTTGCCACTGCCGGTTGGACCAGTAATTAAAATCATTCCATGTGGTTGGTTGATCACAGTCTCGTAATGATTCAACACTGCTTCTGGCATACCCAACTGTTTTAGCTCCACAGTCATGTCGCTTCGATCTAAAATCCTCAGTACTACCGATTCACCATGGACGCCTGGCAAAGTTGATACCCGCATATCTAGCTGCTTATTAGCAATTTTATAGTCGATACGACCATCTTGAGGCAGGCGTTTTTCGCCAATATCGAGTTTCGCCATTAATTTTAATCGGGATGCAACCGCAGTATTAATTTTTATGGGTAGCCGTTCGATTCGAGTCATTATGCCATCCACTCTGCATCGAATATCTAAGTGTGTTTCATTTGGTTCGAAATGAATATCACTGGAATTTAAATCTAGTGCTCTTGCAAATAAATGGTTTACTAGTCGAATTATTGGAGCTTCAGACGCTAAGTCTTTGAGGGCTTCATCATCTTCGAAACCAGAGACAAAAATATCTGTATCGGAGTTTTCTATTTCTGGTGACAATTCTGCGCGCCAATGCTTTAACAATCTTCGAACATCGTCATCGGAGCCAATCTCAAATTTCACCAGCTCTTTGACGATAAAACGAATCTTTGCCCTTAACTCTACAGAAGGAATCTGGTTACAAATTAGAGTGCCTGAGTCTGCATAATCCTGCGCAGGAGCAATTCCCTCTGGCTCGAGCAACTGGCTGAAAATTGGCATTTTCATTACTGCAAAGCTCACGACATGTCCTATGAATAATTCCTAATTTGAACCGTCATCATCTTGAGGCCACTTTTTCAGCTGGCAAATCATCGCTTCTAGCAAAACCCACTACAGTTATGGAGCCGCTGTACTGATTACGACTACGATTCACACTAAAATCAGTCACGCGTAACCGGGGTTGGGAGTCTTCGAGCTTTCGAAGAAAGCTCACGGTATTTCCAGCATTGTTGGTACGGAATGACATCTCTTGGCTAATTAACAACCAGCCATCGCTAGACAATAGCTCAGCTAATCGAGTTGAGCTTACGGTAATGTCGGAGTCCCGCGCGTGCCGAGAAAGCTCTCTTTGAATATTTGCTTCAATTATTGGTATCGTGTCACCACTAAAAACTTGCTGCTCAAGTTCTGTTTGCTCAGCTTGGGATTCTATCCTTAGTTCTCGCCATCGAAGAGTATCTTCAATTAGCCTGCGCTCTCTAGCGATATCGAGCTGTATGCTTTCAATGTTTTTTTCTCGCTCGTTATAAATAGACCCAATTGCTGGCAAAATACTATTGCCAATAAAAATGATGGCCACCAATCCAGCCAGCATTAATATATTTTTTTCTCTCGTTGAAACGCTCATAGTTTTATTAAACTGCTCTATGTGTTTGGATGCACCCGTCTGGCCTATTCATTCAAACCTACTCGTCGGGGAAGTAACGAACCATGTAGGCTTCAAAATTTACATCGCTGAGTCGAAGGTCAATGTAGTAGCGACTATTATTAGTTGCCCGGGAAAAAATGACTTCGGTAAATATTGGGTCTTGCTCTAATCGTTGAAGTAAAGCCTGTGGCTCACTACTAGTTCCCTGAATCTTGATAAGCCCTTTCGTTATTTCCATCGAGGAAAGCCGATCAGGGCTAAGCACATTTTGCAGCGTGTACATAGCTTGCCTCACTTGTTGGTCGGGATAATCGCTAATCACTCCCCACTCACTCTCGAAATTCATAACGACTAGTTGATCTTGTCTTGCTTCAAAGGCCATTGTTCTTTGTGAATCTAAAGACGACGCCAAATTTCTGAATTCGATATACTGAGTGAGGAAAGGAATTAACAAAATCACCAAAAAAGTTGCCGCAACTCCAACCGATACTAAAAAATTACGACCTTTCTCAACCTTTTTCCTCGCAGTGAGAGCGCCCTGAGGGAAAAAGTGATAGGCAAATTTTTCATAAGCAGCCATGCCATCATTGAGATAATCTTCCGCAGCTTTAAATTCTGTTTTACTTTTTGAATCTGCGTCACTGGTAAGGTCTTGCCACTGCGTTTTAAATACGTCATTGTCGAAATCAATTGCTTCGATACGCGACCATCGAAGCAGAACACCATTTTTTATCCTGATGTCAGTAGCACCGTACTGATCTTGATCAAGATAGTGAAATTCAGAATTTTTCTTTAGTGGTTTTAGAATCCTTGGTTTGATTGCACTCAAGAAAATTTTCTCAGCATCAAAAGCCTCAAAATATTCATCCATGCGTGAATTCTTAAACCAAATAGCAATGTGATCAGCACTTTGCTCTGCCGAGTCTGCATTCACTGCCAATGACAATGAGTCTTCGTAAGCGGGAAGTATGGAATCAATTTGGAGTTTCAAGGCTGACGCTAAATGATCTTTTGATACGCCATTCATTGATTTCGATGTAGCGACAAACTCTGCCGGGGATAAAAATAGTATGGCAGAACATTCTTTCTCGCTGCCGCCCAAAAGAGATTTAGATATCGTTGCTATTACCTTTGGGTCTGGTAATGCTTGCGCGTCCGGGATTTCACTCTGACGACCAGACTCCAGATGAATTATCTGATGGTCGAAAATCAAAAAGCTGGTATCGATTTTTCTTAGCAGATCGCGCCGAGAACTACCCTCCAGCATATTACGTATGGAGGAGGGTAGCTTTGTTAAAATTTGATCTGGTATCTGAGCCATAACAGTTCGAGCATCACAAAAATGTTTTATACCATCGAACTCGATAACACAGGTTATCTAAATAACATCGAATAGTATTAGTTGGTTACCAGCTTTAAGACTGATATGTCGGCTAAATAGTTTGATCCAGCATGAGGTAATCTGAGGGTTTTAGTGCAAGGGTTTTTCGAAGATAGGATAAAATTTGAAAGTGGCCATTGCGGGCAGAATGCCCAGAATGGCCAGTGAACTGAAAAATCAAGCTATTCGCCAGAATTTCCCAGCAACATCCTTTCTTTTTGTACAAGAAAATCAACCACTTCCAGCATTTCTTGTTGAGTGCGAACGCTGCCGTTAGTGGCGACCAGATATTTTCCGTTAACTATCATGTTAGGCGTGCTGCGAATCTCGTAATCCTGCATACGCTTTTCGGCTTGATTAACCTTAGTTCTAACGGAAAAGGAATTAAACGCTGCTTCAAACTTGTCTCG
>CAWKZI010000284.1:0-4170 GCA_963854365.1 Gammaproteobacteria bacterium | reverse complement strand
TGAGTTTTATACCGAACTATCTGAATACGAAGTGATAGTCGATGCCACTCCTGTAGATTTCACAGAGGAACAAGTAGCACGCGCTGCCGCTGATATCATCAATATTCAGGCTAAACAAACTGGCGGTAAAGTAGGCGAACCAGTTGCAGATATACCACCAAACAACACACGGATCGCTGTTAGTATAATGCTTCAGGCTGGCGCATTCGAACAACGAGAGTCTGCCAATCTTGAAATGCAGCGGCAACAAGCACTTGGAATCACTGCTACGATAAAACAACAGGCACTGCCAGGCCGACTATTTCTAGTCCAATCTGGCCCCTATACAGACCAACGGCAATTGAACTCAGCCGAGCAACTACTGCGCTCTAATAATATTTCCAGCATCCGCCTGCTTCCGCGATAGATCATCCGCACAATCTAGCCTCATCAATGCTTGAATTTCAGCGCTCTACCCCCAAATACATAAGCCTGTACCAACAAGCTCATGCGCGTATAGAAATTGGAGCTCACTTCGGGTCGTTAATCACCACTGTGGTAATGTAAGCGTTAAGTTAATACTTCTTGCGGCCACAACCTGACTGAGAAGATTAGAAAGCACTGGGGGAGACTTAGATTGGAACAATATAAAGGAACCACGATTGTCTCGGTTAGACGCAACAATAAAGTAGTTATCGGCGGCGATGGCCAAGTTTCCCAAGGCAATACCGTCATGAAAGGCAACGCACGTAAAGTGCGCAGATTGTATGAAGATCAAGTGATTGCCGGATTTGCTGGAGGCACAGCAGATGCCTTCACGCTATTCGAGCGCTTTGAAGAGCAGCTGGAAAAGCATCACGGTAAGTTAGTACGAGCTGCCGTTGAGTTAGCCAAATTGTGGCGCACCGAGCGCTCACTAAGACGACTAGAAGCATTACTTGTTGTTGCAGACAAAGAATCCTCATTAATTATCACTGGCAATGGAGACGTAATCGAACCAGAAGATTCCATTATGGCAATCGGCTCAGGAGGACCCTATGCTCTTTCAGCTGCAAGAGCCTTGCTCCAAAACTCGGAACTAGACGCTCGAGGAATCGTAGAAAAGAGTCTCACCATCGCTGGCGATATATGTGTTTATACAAACCATAACCACACTGTTGAAGAGTTAGAGTTTGATTAAATCTATTCAACCCATTTGATTTAGAAAGAATCGAATACAGGAAAACTGCATGTCTAAAATGACACCGAGAGAAATAACGTCTGAGCTAGACAAACACATTGTCGGTCAAGACGCTGCAAAAAGAGCTGTTGCAATAGCTCTGCGTAATAGATGGCGTCGAATGAAACTCAATGAATCTTTGCGCAACGAAGTTACTCCGAAGAATATATTGATGATAGGCCCAACTGGTGTCGGTAAAACAGAAATTGCCAGGCGCTTGGCAAAATTAGCACAGGCGCCTTTTATCAAAGTCGAAGCTACAAAATTCACCGAAGTTGGTTATGTAGGGCGCGATGTTGAATCCATAATACGAGACTTGATTCAAGTTGCCGTGAAGATGATTCGCGAGACCGAAATGCAGAAATTTCAACATCTCGCTGCAGACCGGGCAGAGGAAAGAATTCTTGATGTCTTGTTGCCCCAAGCTAGAACCGAAGAACCTGAACAACCGGATACACAATCCGCCGCTCGCCAAGTTTTTCGGAAAAAATTACGCCAAGGCGAATTAGATGAGAAAGAAATAGAAATTAAGATTTCTGAGGCCCCAGCCGGAGTTGAGATCATGGCTCCGCCAGGGCTTGAAGATATGACAAGCCAACTGAAAAACATGTTTTCTAACATGAATACAGGCCGAAAACTAAATCGTCGGCTGACCGTAAAAGCTGCATTGAAAGCAGTAAAGGAAGAAGAGGGAGCAAAGCTAATTAACGAAGACGATATAAAGAATCGTGCGGTAGAAGTTACCGAACAAACTGGAATCGTGTTCCTTGACGAGATCGACAAAGTTACCAACAGGCATGATCAAGGAAACGCAGGTGTTTCTCGCGAAGGCGTGCAAAGGGATTTGCTACCACTTATTGAAGGCTCCACAGTCACCACTAAATATGGCAGCGTGAAGACTGACCATATTCTCTTTATTGCCTCTGGCGCATTTCATTTGTCAAAACCGTCTGATTTGATTCCAGAACTGCAAGGCCGTCTACCAATTCGTGTCGAGCTCGATGCTTTGACTGCTGAAGATTTCGAAAGAATACTAGAAGAACCAGATGCATCTTTAACTGAACAGTATCAGGCATTACTAGCCACTGAAGAGTTAGATATCTCTTTCAGCAAAGACGGCATTGCAAAAATTGCCGAGACAGCGTTTCAAGTTAACGAACGTACGGAGAATATCGGAGCGCGAAGACTCCATACAGTAATGGAACGCTTGCTAGAGGAAGTTTCCTTTTCAGCTTCAGAATTAGCTATAGGAGATAACAAGAAACTAGTTATCGATAAAGCCTATGTCGAGCAACAGCTGGACGAATTAGCAAAAGATGAAGATCTTAGCCGTTACATTTTATAGCGAATAAAACAATAAGCGACGGATAAGAGATGTTCAACAATCTGCCAACCGAGATTAAACTCCACAAAAAATCAGCTATGCTGGAGCTTACCTATCGCGACGGAACCAACCATCAGTTAAGTGCGGAATTTTTACGAATTCATTCTCCCTCTGCGGAAGTTAGAGGCCATGGTAAAGGGCAGGAAGTATTGCAGGTTGGCAAGCGTCAAATAGGAATTATAGCCATTGAGCCCGTAGGAAACTATGCAGTCAAACTGGAATTTGATGATGGCCATGACTCTGGCATCTATAGTTGGCCTTACCTCCACAAGCTTGGCGAAGATCGAAAATTATTATGGCGAGAATATCTAGAAAAATTATCTAAATCACGAGCAAGTAGAGATCCATTGCCACCAGAAACACAAGTGATTAAGATCCAACCTCTGCCTCTGAAATAAAACTGGGGAGAATGGCCGTGCTTATTGCTAAAGCGTAAGTAACAAGAAAAATCAATAAGAACTCATCGAGACGATGTCGGAATCAAATAAAACTGATAACAATGAAAACACTACCCATTTCGGTTACGAAGAAGTGCCCGTGGATGAAAAAGAGAAAAGAGTTAAGGAGGTTTTTCGTTCTGTAGCGAGCAAGTATGATGTGATGAATGACATCATGTCGCTTGGCTCTCATCGACTTATTAAGCGCTTTACCATAGAGATGACTGCGCTTCGTATCGGCCATAAAGTGTTAGACCTAGCTGGAGGAACCGGCGACTTCAGCATCAAATTTTCTCCAATAGTGGGTGACGCCGGTCAAGTTGTACTTGCCGATATAAACGACGCAATGCTGAATATTGGAAGAGACCGAGTAATAGATAAGGGCCTAATCAAAAACATAGATTTTGCGCAAGTAAATGCTGAAAAATTACCGTTTGCCGACAACACCTTTGACTGCATCTGTATAGCTTATGGTCTACGAAACGTTACTGACAAAGATGCAGCACTGGCATCAATGCAGCGAGTCTTAAAGCCCGGTGGACGATTAGTAGTGTTAGAATTTTCAAAACCAACTAATGACCTAATGGGTAAAGCTTATGATGTTTATTCAAATCTATGGCCCATAGCAGGACAACTAATCACTGGTGATGCTGATAGCTATCGCTATCTAGTCGAATCCATTCGAATGCACCCTGACCAAGAAACTCTGAAGCAAATGATGGAAGCTGCAGGCCTAGAGAAATGCAAATATGAGAATATAATGAGCGGCATTTGTGCAATCCACTTGGGATTTAAACCTCACTAATCCGGTATACCTCGAAATGAATTCATTATTCGGATCCCTCGCCCTCTGGCCACTTACTGAAATTTTGAATCAAATAATTTCACAGGACAATCATATCAGAGAAAAAATGTCAGCGTTCAGTGGGAGAACTCTAACAATCTTCGGGCAAGAGCCAGATATCAACATTACTGTTAATTTTGAAGAAACCAAGATTCACCTAAGCATGATTAGCTCAAAAATTCTTGCAATAGAGCCAGATGTGAATATTTCTGGCTCTAGTAGTGATCTCTTGCAGTTGCTCTTTGATGGAAAAAACCGCCCTCTGGCAAATCCAAAGATAAATATAAGTGGCGATCCCCAGCTCGCA
>CAWKZI010000283.1:0-4171 GCA_963854365.1 Gammaproteobacteria bacterium | reverse complement strand
TGGGTAGGGGACATATTGGTAGCTTATGGAATGACTGGTTTTTTGCTTTACTATTTCCGGGATTTTGAGGCTAAGAGACTAGCGATATCCAGTCTTGCCATCTTCGCCTTATTAATGCTCGTGCATTCAGGTTCTCATTTAAGCTCGGCATCCGCACATAAAGCTGTTCTAGAAATTGAGGCATTACCCTTTGGTACAGAGTTAACTGGAGAGCAAGAAGCCACATTAGCGGGCTGGGACACCATGCTTGAGTTGCAATCCATGACGACAGAATTAGTTGCTGAAGAATTAGAAATTAAAAAGTCAGGCTATGGAGAAAATTTCGTTGCGAATGCTAAGATGAGTATTTTTCTGCAGACCGTGGGGTATCTTTTTAGTTCACTCTGGGATGTATTGGCAATGATGTTACTGGGGATGGCATTTCTCAAATGGACGATTCTCGATGCATCTCGATCTATTCGGTTTTATGTGGGTATGGTAGTCCTAGGTTTTGGTATCGGGATTCCAGTAAATTACTGGGAAACCACTACGTTTGTGAATAGCGGATTTGCTCTAGAATGGATAGCTCCAGCGCGGCCTACTTATGATATTGGTCGCCTGATGCTCGCCGTAGGTTATATTGGATTGGTGATGTTGGTTTGTAAGGCCGGAATATTGTCCTGGTTTAGATCAGCCATGTCTGCTGTAGGCCGAATGGCTCTAACAAACTATCTTTTACAGTCAATTATCTGCAATGTTATTTTCATGGGTTTTGGTTTCGGTCTAGCAGGAGAGTTAGAGCGCTATCAAATATACTTCGTTGTGTTCGGTGTTTGGGTATTCCAAATCACCACAAGTTTATTATGGCTAGAACATTATCGATATGGCCCTGCAGAATGGTTATGGCGTTCGATGACTTATAAGAAAAAACAACCCTTAGTGCTGTAATTTAAAACCTTATATGACTTACTCTCACCTCACGATCACTTCGAATGAAGATATAGCAACGATTACACTGCAACGGCCTGAGTGTGGTAACGCACTTAGCTTGAAGTTGATGTCAGAAATCATCGATGCCTGTAATTCATTTAAATATGATACTAAAACTCGGGTAATTATTTTTTGTGGCGACGGAAAGCATTTTTGCGTAGGCGTGGACCTTAAAGATCCAGAGAGGGTTACTAGAGCTGACGGTGCCACGTTGCTGGACCGATCGCGGCTTGGACAGATTGGCAGAAATTTAATTGAAGCAATATTGGGCGTCAATCAAATCACGATAGCTGTCGTGCAAGGCGCAGCAGCCGGAGGCGGAGCATGCATAACGACTGCCTGTGATTTCCGCATCGGTACTGACGATTGTATTGTTGGTTACCCCGAAGTAAAGCTGGGAATGAACCTTAGCTGGGGAGCGCTGCCGTTGTGCAATAACTTGGTGGGGACTGCGAAAGCAAAACGTATGGTTATCGGGGGGGAGTTGGAATCTGCAGGCGATCTTCTGGCCTGGGGGTTTCTAGATGAGACTGTTCCGCAGTCCCAATTAAGTGCAAGGGCATCAGAGATGGCTGCCTACTACGCTTCGAGACCCGCAATGGCTGCCCAAATGATTAAGCGTAGCTTTAATGCATTGCAAGATGCGGGGAACGCCTCAATTATGCATATGGATGGCGATCAATTCACTTTGGCCACAGAAAGTGAAGACTACGAACACCAGCGAGCTGCATTTTTGGCGAAGACTTCGCAAAAATAAACTGATGACGTTGTTATAAGTGCAATGATTACTTAATATGTTGATCGATTTTAGTTAGTCACCATTTTGATCTTCATCCTCGGTAATGCTTGATCTTCTCCTCTGTGGTTGATTGTTAATCTATGTTAATTGTTGGTATTAGTAGTTATCACCAAAAGTGATAACTGAGTGTTACCTATGTTGTTGACCAAACTACATTTAAGTAAAGAGACACTATCTGAGTTAGTGAAGATTGCTGTGCCTATGGTGGTATCGCAGGGGGCGTTTGCAGTAATGATATTTACTGATCGCTACTTTATGTCGCAGATTGACCCTGTTCATATGGCCGCGGCTCTTGGAGGAGGTGTAGCTACTTTCTTCTCTTTTTGTTTTTTCTCTGGTCTGTTTTCTTATACTAATGCAATGGCTGCCCAATATTTGGGAGCAAGGGAAGAGGCCAAGTGCTCAAAGGTAGTTACTCAGGGAATGATAATGACTCTGATGAGTATACCTTTGCTTATCATTATCACTTTTAGTGTTGCTGGGATCTTTGAAGGTATGGGTCACGATCCGATTCAAGTTGAATTGGAGAGAAGTTATTACATGATATTAATGCTAGGTACAGTAGCGTTTCTGGCGAAGATTTGTATTGCTTCTTATTTTGCCGGTATTGGCAGGACCTATATCGTCATGATTTGTGATGTCTGTGGTTTGATTCTTAACGTGCCTCTTTGCTACGCAATGGTGTTCGGGAAATTTGGTCTCCCAGAAATGGGAATAGTTGGTGCTGGCTTTAGTACTATCATTGCGGAAATATTCTCTTTTATTTTATTTATAATTTTTTATCTACGAAAAGAGCACCGAGAGAAGTTTAAGGTACTGCAATCATTTCATTTGGATATAGGAATATTGCGTCGCTTTCTCCGATTAGGTTTTCCTTCAGGCTTAGAATTATTTCTTAATGTCGCTGCATTTAATTTGTTTCTTTTAATGTTTCAGGCTTATGGGGTCGTAGAAGGAGCATCAGCGGCGATTGTCTTCAATTGGGATGTTCTCTCTTTTGTACCCATGATTGGTTTGAACATTGGCGTTATAAGTTTAATTGGTCGCTTTGTTGGAGCGCAGGATATGGAGAAGGCCAACGAAGTTATTGCGGCTGGCTTTTTAATGGGCATAGCCTATTCTGCAGTACTTGCCATTCTTTACATAACCTTTCGGTTTCAGTTAGTAGAAATTTTTGCGCCTCCTGATGGGAATTTTTCTGAGATACGCAGCCTTGCCGGATTCATGATGGTTGGTCTATCTAGCTATGCAATGGCGGATGCGATTTGTTTGGTTAGCGGCGGCGTATTGCGAGGCGCTGGTGATACTCGTTGGTTAATGATTGTCTCGGTCTCTCTTCACTGGACAATGCTAGTAGCACAATACTTCATTATTCTTGTTTTCAAGCTCGATCCCAGAATTTCCTGGTTGGCTTTTGTCGTCCTGATGCTATGTATTGCTGTCGTGTATATGTGGCGCCTGGTCGGTGGGAAGTGGCGTGATCCGGAACGCTTGAAACTGGTCATGACAGAACATTAAAGGCTCTTGAGCCTTTTCATGACTTTTCGCTTCTTCCCATGCCTCCATGCGCAGGCTTTCTCTCACTTGCAGACACCGACGTTTGCAGTTAGCCTTTCTGTATACCTTATTATGGTCTAAATAGAGAGTTTTCAATGGAAAAACCATCGATGAAATCAACAGTAATTGCCTCAATTGTTGCCTCAGCAGTGATATTCACTGGAGTAACAGCCTTATCCCAATCCCTTTATCCGACGAATCTGCTTAACCAAAAGGGCAATTTTTCCCGCGGGGCGACTAATGCCTTAGCTCAGCCATTCCGAGGAGTAGCGACGTCTGCAGGTATTATCGAGGGGCTATTTTCGGTTCGCTCGACAGGTCAATCCACAGATTCTGTTCGTCGTGCAGCGGATAACATGTTGGCAACACTTAGTGCTATAGATTTGAGCCGCAGTCATTTTGCGATCGACGATCCAGAATGGCGAGACTGGTCTAATGTCGATGTGGGGATTTTTCCAAGGCGAGGCATTAGCCTTGAAGAAATGAACCCGCAACAAAAAACTGCTGCATGGGCCTTATTAAGAGAAGCCCTCAGCGCAGAAGGTATTGAGCAGACAGTAAATATAATGCGAACTGAAGATGCTCTGCTAGAAATCAACGGTGAACCAATTCGATACGGGGAAGAAAAATATTATTTCACTTTTATGGGGCAGCCTTCGGCAGATGCTCCCTGGGGTTTTCAACTCGATGGTCATCATTTAATTGTTAATTTTTTCGTGCTTGGCGATCAAATTGTAATGACACCAGCTTTTTGGGGTGGAGAACCAGTAGTCGCCGAAGTTGGAAAATATCCTGGCAATACCATTATGCAAGAAGAGCAGGATTTGGGCCTCGAATTAATGCAGT
>CAWKZI010000282.1:0-4178 GCA_963854365.1 Gammaproteobacteria bacterium | reverse complement strand
TACCGATAAGATGACGATCTTCGGCACCCAAATTAGATTCCAAGCCTCCAAGTTTATCAAGTACAGCATCTAAAATACTGCTTTGCTGTTTCAGGCGAACTTCACGAGCATCACGAGCAGTACTGCCACTATCACCGAATAATCGTTCAAAAACAGCTCTAGGATTGTGTTCTGTTGGAAGTGGCTCGGTAGGACTACGCCAGGAAAGTGTGTGTGTGTATACACAACTCAGATTAGCTGTGCAAGCTCCAGCTAAGGCTGGTGCATCCATTGACAATTCCAGAGAAGACAATTGCGTCTCCTTGCCTAATTGGCTGGCAAGTAGTTGGTCTACGGAAATATCAGCAAGGATTTCTACTTCATTTTTCCCGCCACGGGTAACACCGGTAAGAAAAGAGCCTCCAGCGCCAGCATGAGCAATGTTCCAATTGGCATTTAAACCCGAGAGGATCAGCATTTTCTCGCGGTGCTCAGCCAGTGGCTGAAGAATTGGAGTCATTTCAAAATCAGGTCCAACCTTCTTCGGCAACCAATAATCCATGGCCATACCATTAGGTACATAGACTGTTTGGAAACGATGAACGGGTGCCACAGAGCTATTAGCAAATGCAGGAGTCATAGCATCAAGTAATGGCAAAGCCAATGCGGCACCCGCCCCTCTGAGCACTGCACGTCGAGAAAGCGCTTTTCCAGTGCTGATGTTTACTGTCTTAGCCTTATTGGTCATTTGCTTACCACCTCGCTAATACCACTGTATGAGTTATTGCATAAATGTATCATGAGAATTGGTCCGAAATCAGTTAATTTCTGACAGTAGATACACCTATTATAGTATTTTCGGCCAATTGCGCCGGTGCGCTACTGCTAGTAAATGCAGAACTTTCTGCAATACCTAAAATCAACGAAGACCAACTGTAGTCTTCTTCCGCTGCCCTACGCACGATACTGCGAATTGTCGGCTGATCATAAAATTCAACACGGCGACCTAGGGCGTAGGTCATAAGTTTCTCAACCAGAGTGTGAGCAAATTGATCCGGTCGTTCCGTCATCCAATCTCGCAAATCCGCAAAACCTGAGAATTCTACACCACCAGGGTAATTCCCATTCGGATCAACCGGATTACCACCTTCATCAAAGTCGCGCCAGGCCCCGATTACATCAAAATTTTCCAGAGCAAAACCTAAGGGATCGATGACTGTGTGACATGTGGAGCATACTGGGTCTTCACGATGGCGGGTCAATCTTTCCCTAATAGTGGTAGGTATCTGTCCAATTTCGGCATCAGGGAGAATTGGAACGTTTGGCGGTGGTGGTGGTGGTGGTGTACCTAATAGATTATCTAGCAACCATTTTCCGCGCAACACAGGCGATGTTCGTCCAGGATAAGATGTCACAGAAAGTAATGCTCCATGGGCCATTATTCCTCCGCGTTGGGAAGTGTCTGTAAATTCGGCTTTACGGAAACGACTTCCGTAAATTCCTTCCACTCCATAATGCCTGGCGAGCCTTTCATTAAGGAAACTGTAATTAGCATCCAATAGTTCCATAACACTAGAATCAGTCTTCAACGTCTCCGCAACAAAGAGCTCAGTCTCGCGACCGAAGCCTTCAATCAAACTCATATCGTATTCAGGAAACAATACAGTATTGATTTGTACTTCATCTAAGCGACGCAGGTTTAACCATTGAGCAGCAAAATCGTCAACTAGAGTTTTCACTCCCCTTGAATCTGCCAAAAGCCTCCGCACCTGTTGCTCGAAGATTGCAGGATTAGAGAGCTCGCCTTTTTCAGCAAGCTCTAACAAAGCCTGATCAGGAGCAGCACTCCAAAGAAAGTAAGATAACCTAGAGGCCAGCTCAAGATCGCTGAGAGCAGCAATTGATTGAGGAGTATTAACCGCATTAGAATCATAGCTGCGAATCAAAAAGTCTGGATCACTAAGCATAAATTCCAATGCAAATTGAATACCCGCTTCGAAACTCGCACCCTGCTCACGACCTCGATTAAAAAAGCCAAGCAGCAATGTGGTGTCATCTTCAGTGATTGGGCGACGATAAGCCTGTCTGGCCATACGCGAGAGAATTTGTGTTGCACAAGCTAATTCTTCTGACTGTTGATTTGGCGTACAACTAAAGATTAAGCGACGACTAGGAGAATCTGTAGCAACTGTTGACGGTGTCGTAGTATAGGGGCCACCAATTTCTACAGAGTGTACTTTTTGATAATCCAAATACACTTCGCTGTTTGCATTTAATCTACCGCCTTGTGCAGGTTGTGGAATCTCTTCCAGTTCTACCTGCTGCCGCACATAAGAAACCGTTAGTTGCCTTGGCCCTGCCTCAATAGGGACTCGAATCTGCAGACCCGAACCTTCCTCAGTAATCATATATTGTTCCCAATCGATACTGCCGGGCTCACCGGTTCCAGTGAAGCTTAATGGAGCCGGGGTTCCAGGAGCGTCACCACCGATCGTAAATCGTTTTAGTAAGCGACCATCAAGTCGAACATCTAATTGTTGCTCCCAACCTAGCCCTTTAACATAATCTTGATAATTAGTTTGCAGGTTTACGTCGATTTGGTATTCACCATTCGCTGGAAAGTGATGGGATACTGCAACGCCCCCACGAGAACCAAAGGGCATGTCATCGTTCTGACGCCAATCTTGATTCAAGTAGAGTGGAATTTCATAAGTAGAGACACTGGGATTAGGTGGAAGCCCAGTTGCCAACCTAGTTAGTTGTCTTGCCACCGACATATAACGTTCCATATGCGCGGTAGAGAATGGCAGTGAGGCGGCAATGTTATCGAAACTGCCATCAGCGGTAGGATCTCCAGGTAATAGATCCATGACATCAATATCCAGACCCAGCAAATCATTTACCGTATTGTTGTACTCGTACCGATTCATCCGGTGAAGAGGGGTGACACGGCCAGGGTTCGGGTCCGCAGCCCAGGCCTGATCCAATTCCGCTTCCAGCCAGCTGGTCATTAGCCCATAGGTCTCGAACGGTGGCCGCGGCATATTTGATGGTGGCATCATATGTGCGCGCAATTTTTTGACCACCTTTTCCAAGATTTCCGCGTGTTGCGCAGGATTCGAAAAATCGAGAGTTTGCAAGGATAGATCAGCTGTCGCAAGGGTATCGTTGTGGCAGGCCAAACAGTATTGGTTTACAACCCCCCGCATATCAGCAGCGGAAAAAGAAACATCAGATGATGCCGCGCCATTAGCCGGCGGAAAACCACTAATTGCTCCAAAAAGAGCAATTAATAAGCCTAATCCTGCCAAGGCAGCCAGCTTCACTCTATTCTTGGAAATCGCGATCATTGAGGCACCATCTATAAGCCCCGTCTCTAGGGGCTATTCGAATCTGTTGACTTCTTTAGCTAAATCCGAATTCTGTCATTGTTATTCAACCTAAAGACAGTATATCAGGCGCACAAGTACTGCAATATGCCAATGGAAACAAAGAGTAACAGCTCGCTGACATAGGGCTGATTTTAGTTATTCATAGCCTCCACCGAACTCAAGCCATCGGGCACAATCGGCTGGCAACGTCTTCTCCATTGCTCCTCGATAAAGCTCAAGCTCATCTTCAGAAAGGACATCTTTCCAGCGCCCATTAGTGCCTTTGTGGATGAAAGTATCCGCTCCACCCTTGAACATCACATCAATCATCTCATCCAAAACTTTCTTGGGATTTGCTTTAACTGTTTCAAACTCACAAGCGTTCACTGCAGCTGGCCATTGCTCATCTGGAACTTCGATCTCTAGGAATTCCGACAAGGCGCGCATCTCTCCCGCGAGGTCAGCGCGGAGATCACTGTAGTGAATCAAGCGGATATTCGGTAAATGACGAAATTCCCACCAAGTTTTTGCATGGTGTAAATGAGACCAATAGGGGTATCCATCGCTCTCCCAGGGGAACCAACCTTCAGTTATCCAGCGACGCCAGAGCTCATGAATATCTCCATCATACTCAGGAAACGGACTTCCTACTCGCCCTGGCGACCCATTTATCATTTCAAAAAATTCTGGCGTATGCCCTCCATAATGATTCACCAATGACATGAACACGTCACGAGGGTCGCGCCCCACCATGACATATTTTGCTTCGTCAAAGAATTTGAGTCCATCGAGTGGCAGATGAGTCTTTATACAACGCCGATGAGTCTG
>CAWKZI010000281.1:0-4182 GCA_963854365.1 Gammaproteobacteria bacterium | reverse complement strand
CCCGCGGATCCATTTATTACCCTTAATATGCACTATGCCAAGCAGTCAGGTCCTGGCACTGCTGTTGAAGATAACACCGTTGGTGGCTTCCTCTTCTATGAGCCGGGGGACGTAATCGATTACGTAGTTCAAAACACGATTCCAATGAACAGGGACATTGTGATTCCACCAGGCGATCCCAACTACATGGCGACTCACGAGCACACGATCGAAGAAGACATTCTCCTGCTTGCGTTGGCTCCTCATTCTCACTATCGCGGCAAGGCAGTTAAGCTTGAACTGGAACTTCCAGGTGTAGATGAGCTAGAAACTCTGCTCTGGGTTCCAGACTATGACTTCAACTGGCAATTCCACTATGAGTACCATGAGCCGAGATTGCTTCCAGCCGGAGCAAAGATGCATGTGACTTGGTGGTTTGACAACTCCGCCGAAAACCTGGCGAATCCCGACCCTACGGCCGAAGTTCGTTATGGTCCTCGATCATCGGATGAAATGATGAACGCTCGCTATTACTTCACCAAGGCCCAGCCACAGGGAATCGTCGTGGGAGATGCAATCCCCGAATCCATACTCGCCCAGGCTCGACGCTCGGAACAATATTACCGGAGCCAGCAGGCAGGTTGGGATACGAAAAATATTAGCCAGCTGTGCAGACCACAGTAGCACCCTAGAAAACAGACCGCGCTCTCGCGAGTGAATCACGGACAGCGTGGTCCAAACACTTTAATTTATAGCTTAAAAATTACAAAGAGGAATGCTCAGTAGAATACCGATATCTCCTTCTACTTAACTCTCAATCTATTAAACAAGGAACTTAGTATGACTTTCAAATCCAGACTAACGATTGCATTTCTTTGTGTAGGACTTCTTTCTCCTGCTATAGCAAATAGCCAGGAGTCAAAAACAGTCTTCCCCACCAAAATCACTAAAGACGATGCAGCAGGAATGCTCTTTCAGCGCGACGATGTAACAGAAACTACACACGCAGATGGCCACGAGACTGCAAGCGTCACTTCGATGGCAAGTAGCGATGGAAAATTTCATAGTGGCATGTATCGCTCAACTAAAACTCGCTTCGAGATCAGTGATCCGTATGGTGTCGATGAATTTATGTATTTTCTAAGCGGCAGTGTCAACCTGATTTCCAAAGACGGCAGTGTGATGACGGTGCATGCGGGCGAAGCGATAACAATGCCTAAGGAATGGACAGGAATCTGGGATACGGATGGGTTTGAGAAGATCTGGGTAATCCATTCGTCTGACGACTAGGTTCACAGCAACACCAAGCTCTTTTGGTTGATCCTTTTATTGATTGGTACTTTTATAAAAAGCATCTTTCTTGAAAGCAATTTTATTGAAACGCTTTTTTATTGAAAGTACCTCTATTAATAATGTCTGCATTCACTAATGCTTACTGTTGTGAGCATTCATTCAGAGGTCGTTGTCATGCCTGCGATAAAAAAACAAATCGTCAGAAAGCGCTTTATCAAAAATCTAAGCGTTTTCTTGGTTTCGATTGCTTTGATTCCTCTTGTCGTTAAAGCACAGACTGTTGAAGAAGGTGCTTGGAGTTACTTTGGTGGCGACAATAATTTCAATCGCTACTCTCCAGTAGATCAGATCAATCCAGATAATGTGGACCAACTCAGTATCCTGTGGCGCAGAGATGCTACCGCTGCTTCTCTACGAGAAGAATACAATGGCATGGGTTTTGAGAAAAACCTGCGATCAACGCCACTGTTAATAGACGGTGTTTTATACGCACCCAATATTTTCGGATTAGTGGAAGCGTTCGATCCGGCAACCGGTGAAACAATCTGGACACAAGAGCCCTATCAACCAACCTTATTAGAAGCGGCTGGCATTAGTACCCGCGGCATTGCTTACTGGCAACAGGGCATCGATCAAAGACTCATGGTGGTGCGAGGCAGCTATCTCTACGCCTTAAACCCACAAACCGGCGAACCCTTCCCTGATTTTGGTCGCGAGGAACCGGGCAGAATTAATCTTGCCTACAGTGCTGCCAATGCAAATAACTTTTCATTGACCACGTCTCCTTTGGTGATTGGTAATACTGCAGTGTTAGGCGGTTTTCTAAATGGTGCCGGCGATGGCGGTAGTCGCAAAGAAGCAGCACCGGAAAATATTCGCGGCTTTGATGTTAGAACTGGCGAGCTTAAGTGGGAATTTAATGTAGTACCACAAGCTGGAGAGTTTGGTTACGACACTTGGGAAGACGGATCCGCCGAATGGTCCGGCGACATAGGATCCTGGTGTTGTATGTCGGCCGACGATGAACTCGGTATTGTTTATGTGCCCTTAGGCGCGCCAACTTCCGCTTACTATGGCGGTCATCGGCCAGGTGATAACTTGTTCTCCAATAGTCTTGTGGCATTGGATGCTGAAACTGGTGAAAGAATTTGGCATTTCCAAATGATCCATCATGGTCTTTGGGAGTACGATAATGGCAGCCCTCCTATTCTGGGTGACATCACAGTAAACGGTCGCACCATCAAAGCCGTTATGCAGGCTAACAAAAACGGTTTCGTTTATGTGTTCGATCGCAGCAATGGTGAACCAGTATGGCCAATTGTAGAAACAGCCGTTCCTCAATCCATTGTCGAAGGCGAAGCAACTTCCGCAACGCAACCAATACCATCTAAGCCTCCCGCTTTCGACCGCCAAGGTTTAACGCTTGATGATTTGATAGACTTTACGCCAGCACTGCGCAATCAAGCTCTCGAGCTTGTCGAAAATTTCACTCTTGGTCCGCTCTATACACCACCCTCCCCGTGGATCGAAGGAGGCAATCAGGGAACCCTAACACTGCCCAGCACCTGGGGAGCCGGAAACTGGAATACTGGCGCTTTCGACCCTGAAACTGGAATGTACTTTGCTGTTTCTTACTCCTCGGCAGATAATTTGGGAATCACTCCAACCACTTCTGACTCAGCAACAATGACTCATACAATAGCTCAAGGGGCAAGAGGCACACCGGATATCCAGGGAATTCCTATATTCAAGCCCCCTTATGGTCGTGTGACAGCATTGAATATGAATACCGGAGAACTGGAATGGTCAGTAGCGAATGGCGACGGGCCTCGTGACCACCCCTTGTTAAGAGATTTAGATCTACCTCCTTTAGGCACTCCTAATCGACCGGCACCTCTAGTAACCAAGTCTCTCTTGTTCGTTGGTGAAGGCAGCGATGCAGTTGTCGGAACTGTGCCAGGTGGTGGTGGCTACTATGATGGTGACGACACTGGTTTCGATGAGTCCTGGCGTTGGGGGACATTGTTTAGAGCTTACGATAAGTCGACGGGAGCCACAGTTTTTGAAATAGATCTTGCTGCAGGCACCACCGGTGCACCTATGACTTACATGCATGAAGGCAAACAGTATATTGTTGTGGCAGTTTCGTCCCGAGCGACTGAGCCTGAATGGATAGCTTTGGGACTTAGCGAATAAGACTGTATTTTTACTCTGACAGCTGAGATTAATACTTTTAATAGCATGTATCGCGGAAACCTGCCCAGCTGTTTCAATAGATGTACTAGCAGGATTCTTTTATGATCCGGGTGATGACTCTAACCCAGTGACTAGTATCGATATAGTTGAAGGAAGGTTATAAGCCTTATCAGAATCCACGCAGATTAATTATGAACATCTTGAGGTAGACATAACATTCAACGGAACATCAGATGGCTGGTCCGAAATACCCAAAAGAGATGGGTTTGGGGATGAGCTGCAAGAAAACGTTCAGTCTCTCCTCAAACAATTACTCTATGACATTCGAGACGAACTATGAAACTACTAATAAAATAGAGACAAACCCCTTCTCACTAACCAAGGTCTTCGAAAATGAACCTTAACAATACTGGCATTCTTGTCCGCACCACCGTTGTCGCGTCACTTTTTCTCACCCTGGCGCTGGCCAGTCGCGAGCCTGCAGCCGCGCAGGGGCTGACGTCCTCTGCAGAAGCTGTCATCAAGATAGAGGCGCAGCGTCATGTTGAGCAATACTACAGCTTCTACTACGAGCAGAATTCGCAGGGGCTATCGACGAAGATCTTCACCGTGCCCTGGTTCACGATGGGCGGAAACGGAATTACGGCATATACGACCGAGGAAGAGAATTTGGAATATTTCTCGTCGGCGATCGCAGGACTGCTCGAGCGGGGC
>CAWKZI010000280.1:0-4186 GCA_963854365.1 Gammaproteobacteria bacterium | reverse complement strand
GGCAGTAATGGCTTTGCCATTGCTGATTTTTCTCGGCAGCTGTGCAAATTACACGATTAATCCACTTAATTGGTTTAGCGAGGATGAGATAGATCCACCTGCAGAGCTTATTAGCATCGAAGAAGAAGTAGATTTGCGATCTCGCTGGAGTGTCAATGTCGGCAATGGCCAAGGCGATAATTACACGAAAATAAACCCCGTTATCGATAACAATACTCTTTATGTGGCTAGTGAAAATGGTAATCTCGTTGCAGTAGATACAGCCACTGGAGAAATTCGTTGGCAGCAAGAGGCAGAACAAACCATTACTGGCGGTGTTGGAGCCGGTGAAGGTTTAGTTATGTTTGGTACTGAAGAAGCGGAAGTCGTAGTTCTTAGCCAGATAGATGGAACTGAAATTTGGCGTTCTACAGTCTCTAGTGAAGTGCTGTCAGCACCTCAAACTGATGGTGATGTTGTTGTAGCGCAAACTGTTGATGGCAAACTAATAGCTCTAGATCACGAGACTGGGGAACAACGGTGGATTTATGAAACCACCTTACCGGCCCTAACTCTTCGTGGCACAAGCTCCCCCGTGATTACTGGGAACGGAATTGCTATTGCTGGATTTAGCAACGGTACTCTGATTTCATTAAGATCTGAAGACGGAGTATTACTTTGGGAGGAACGGGTAGCAATTCCGGAAGGTCGTTACGACATAGACAGAGTTATTGATGTTGACGGTAATCTACTTTTAGATGGACAGAGGGTCTTGGCGTCCAGTTATCAAGGCAATCTTATGGCCTTCGATATACAGAGCGGCCGAATAGTTTGGGGTCGAGAAGCTTCGAGTTACCACGGGGTGGATCAGGGCTTTGGCAATATTTATTACTGTGACGACAAAAGTCATATTGTTGCTGTGCGCGATAATTCTGACGATGTAGCATGGGAAAACGAAGATCTGCATAACCGCTCAATAACAGCACCGACCGCGATAGGTAACTATGTCGCAGTGGCAGATTATGAGGGTTACGTACACTTACTGTCGCAGATTGATGGCCGTATCATTGGTCGAACAAACATTGATGATGATGGCGTTCGGGCTAATATGTTAGCTAATGATGGCACACTTTATGTCTATGGTAATAGCGGCAGACTTACAGCCCTAGCCATACAATAGCCCCCAAATAGGTATCCTTCATGAGGCCAGTTATCGCCCTCGTTGGTCGACCCAACGTCGGTAAATCTACTCTATTTAATCGCCTTACCAAAAGTCGTGATGCAATTGTTGCAAATATGCCTGGCTTAACGAGGGATCGGCAGTATGGTGAAGGCACCAATGATGATCGTTCATTTATTGTAATCGATACCGGTGGGATCACTGGGTATGAAGATGGTATCGATTTCGAAATGGCCTCGCAATCTCTGTTGGCGATTGAAGAGGCGCATGTTTGCCTTTTGCTTGTCGACGCCAAAACAGGTGTTACTCCGGATGACAACAAGATTGTCGATCATTTGCGGCGGAATAATAAAAATACTTTTTTGGTTGTTAATAAAATTGATGGTATGGATGAAGACCAGGCCATGGCTGATTTTTATAGCTTAGGTCTGTTAAATAGCTTCCCGATTACAGCGACTCAGGGGCGCGGTGTAAAAAAACTTCTTCAAGAGGTTTTAGTCGGATTCGAAGTGGAAGAACACGCTGAAGAAGATGAAGAACATCAAGAACATGGTATAAAAATCGCTATTGCCGGCAGGCCAAATGTTGGTAAGTCTACTTTAGTTAATCGTATGCTCGGTGAAGAGAGGGTGGTAGTTTTCGATGAGCCAGGTACAACTCGCGACAGCGTCTATATTCCCTATGAGAGGCGTGGGAGAAAATATACTTTTATTGATACCGCTGGAATTCGTAAGCGTGGCAAAACTAAAGAAACTGTAGAAAAATTCTCAGTCGTAAAATCATTACAAGCAATTCAAGATGCTAATGTTGTTGTTCTCATTGTGGATTCTAGAACAGGAATAGTCGAGCAAGACTTGCATTTGCTAGGCTATGTTCTAGAGACTGGAAGAGCGTTAGTTATAGCTTTGAACAAATGGGACGGAATGGAGCAAGCAGAAAAGGAATACGTTAAAACTGAAATACGCCGACGTTTTACGTTTGTGGACTTTGCTAAAATTCATTTTATTTCGGCCTTGTATGGAACTGGAGTTGGTGACCTTTACCGGTCTATTCACAAAGCTTACGATTCTGCGAAACGGAAGTTAGCAACAAACCAACTAACCGAAATTCTGCAAGATATAGTTACTGATCATGCGCCACCTGTAGTAAATAGTCGGCGTATAAAACTTCGATATGCACATGCTGGTGGCCAGAACCCGCCCACAATTGTTATTCATGGGAAGCAGACTGATAAACTTCCCAGTCATTACATTAGATACTTAGAGAAAATGTTTCGAAAAGTGCTAAAGCTTGAAGGGACCCCCGTGCGAATAGAATTACGTAGTGGGGACAATCCCTTTGTAAAGGGAGAGGAGCACTTGTCAGCAAAAAAAGTTGCTCGAAATAGAAGAATTAAAAATAGTCGGAAATTACCTCGGAACTAACCACGGATCTAGTAACTTACGATGACTGTCACTCTGGAAAACATTCAACAGGCCTCTGAGCGATTGCATGGTGTTGCCATCAGGACGCCGCTAATTCGATCCACCCATTTAAATGACAGGTTAGGAAGTGAGATTTTTATAAAGCCAGAATGCTTTCAGCACATGGGTGCTTTTAAATTTCGTGGTGCTTACAACAGGCTCAGCCAAATAGAAGAAGGCTGCAAAACTGCCGGCGTGGTAGCATTTTCATCTGGCAATCATGCTCAGGGAATCGCTTATGCCGCAAAGCTTCTCGGTATGCCTGCGACAATAGTAATGCCTACGGATGCGCCTGAGATTAAAAAAGAAGGCACCAAAAATCTTGGCGCGACGATTCAATACTACAACCGGTTTACTGAATCCAGGGAAGAACTTGCAGCTGATATAGCCATTAAGACTGGAGCAATATTGGTTCCGGCTTTTGAAGACGTGGATATTATTGCAGGGCAGGGTACCTGCGCGTTAGAGATTGTTCAGCAGTTAGATGAGAAAAAGGCCTCTATCGACCATATATTGAGCCCTGTCGGTGGCGGTGGATTACTCGCGGGTACATCAATTGCGGTAAAGGGCATGAGCTCGAGTATAAAAGTATATGGGGTCGAGCAGGAAAATTTTGAGGATCATTATCTTTCCAAATGTGCAGGCAAACGAGTTGCAATCGACGGTACCAAAGCCACGTTATGCGATGCTTTGATGGCAACTACTCCTGGAGAGTTAACATGGTCGATTAATTCTAAGAACGTGGATGATTACTTAGTCGTTTCCGAAGATGCGGTTGCTCATGCAATTTCCTATGCATTTCGCTATCTCAAAATCGTCGTAGAACCTGGAGGAGCAGTAGCGCTAGCTGCATTATTACAAGGGAAGCTTGATGTCACGGGAAGCTCTGCAGCTATTATTGTTTCCGGAGGGAATGTTGACAGAGAAATATTCGAAAGCTGCTTGAATAAACACCCTTCACCCTAAAACACTTTCCAAATGCCACCGTGTTGATTCATCCGCGAGGGGCCAGGCATATAATTAACCCTGAGAAGCTCGTAAAGGGGTCGATTTCTGTTTATGGTGAAGAAGCTTTTGCTGAAATGTTTGGTAATCTTTCTCCCATAGAGGAGAGTAGAGTGAGGCAGATAAAAGACGGTGAGGTGTTGGATTTTAATGGTCGAGCTTTAGAATTCCTTCACACTTCCGGTCATGCACTTCACCACTATTGTATTTGGGATATAACTAGCCGTGGGATATTTAGCGGCGATACACTTGGTGCCAGTTATCCAGAATTAAATAATGGACGGGCACGATTTATGTTTCCTCCCTCTACGCCAGTTCAATTTGATCCTGAATCTTGGCTGGAAACAATTGATCGGTTGATGAAATACCAAGCAGACCGAATTTTCGTCACTCACTTTGGAATGCATGAATATATAGAACCGTTATTGCTGATGCTTAAGCAATCCATCCAAGACTATGCTGAAACTGCTCTGGAGCTAAAGGCATTAACGAGAAGTGGTGATACAACCCCTGAATTGTTAACCCCGCTAATACAACAGTCAATACAACAGGCAAGTAT
>CAWKZI010000279.1:0-4201 GCA_963854365.1 Gammaproteobacteria bacterium | reverse complement strand
TTCTTCTTCGATGCTAATAAGCTCTGCAGGTGGATCTATCTCATCCTCGCTAAACCAATTAAGTGGATTAATCGTGTAATTTGCACAGCTGCCGAGAAAAATCAGCAATGGCAAAGCCATTACTGCCTTTGCGGAGCTTATACCCCAAAATTTAGGAAAGCTTGCTCGCCTTAACAATAACATCATGAATATTGTCCGTTAGATCAGTTCTTAATTTTAAGAAAGAGTATTCAACTTCTATTTCTTACTTTTCTCGCATTGCTTAGATAGTTATTACCATTTTTCAGCTTAACTAGCTTTCATTACTCAAGTCATCAAGTTTCATGCGAAGAACATCACTCACCGACCCTGATTGCTGTGCTGCAATGTAAGCTTCCCGAGCATCAACAAAGCGGTCCATGGCAACGTAAATATCTCCACGCAACTCAGCAAACCCCGATTCAAAAGTTTTCGGGTCAACACCATTGACAAATGTCAGGGCGCGCTCTGCTTCTCCTTTTGCCAAAATAACCCTTCCGAGACGCAAACTTGTTGCAAGAACCAAACCGTCATCTCTTGTTGAGAACAGACCATCTTCCTGATTGTCTAATACCCACTGCAGGGATATTTCTGCTCCATTGAGATCACCGTTTCGTACTAATTGTTGAGCAGAAAATAACGAAGCGAATTGTGCATAGATAGAAGCACTATGCTCTTCCTTTAACTGCGCCGAAAGCTCAATTATTCTTGCGCTCTGTTCCTCATCAGGAAAAGTGCCGGGCTCTAAAACTGCATTGCTTAAGACTTCTTCATAGAGGTCAGAAGCAACTTCTAGAGTTGAGATTTTTGAATTCTGTAATAGCAGAAAAGAGAGGTAAGCGACAAGCAAAGCAACCCCAATGAGAACCAAACGTTTTCCGCTCTCATTCCACCAATTTTTTAAATTTTCAATTGTTTCTTCTTCCGAAGCTTGTAATGCCACGACTCACTCCTAACTATTTCTATAGTCTTTCCTAATTAGGCGAAATTCCACGAAAAGTCACTAATTAATTTGAGTAGATAAAAATATGTTGATTGAATATTTTATTACAAGCCTGCCAAAGAAAGCAGCTGACTATGATCTCAGAGCGATTCTACCTGTTTGTTCGACCAGAGGCACGAATCTAGAGCGCTTAACAATAAAAAGAGCTATGAATTTTGTAGAAATTCAGCAATTTTACCTACAGAATCAACGATTTCAAGGGTAATGGACTCGCCGCTATCGTCAAGACGTCGTATCTTAACATTTTTTAAAGGCCCTTCTGCGTCTGTCTCAGGCTCAAGAATTACTGCTAGTCGTGCTCCTGAGGCGAAAGCGCGTTTAAGTTGGCTACTATATTTACCGCCCCCACAGTGATTAAGAACACCAAGGTCTGGATAGCTAGCACGGATTTTCCTGCTTAGTTGCAGACCTTCAGCTGCCAGGGAATCACCCACAACCAGAACGAAAACATCAATAATTTGTAATTCAGATGGAGGAATTTTCTCTAATGAGTCTAACATCAATACCAGACGCTCTTCACCGATGGCAAAGCCTGCTGCTGAAGTTGGCTTACCGCCGATTTGTTCTACCAGGCCGTCATAACGACCACCCCCACAGACTGCACCCTGAGAGCCTAGAATTTCGGTAGTCCATTCAAAAACACAATTATTATAGTAATCAAGACCGCGTACTAGACGCGGATTTTCAATATAAGCAATACCCAGCATATCGAGCAAGTTCTGCAATTGCCTATAGTGACAGACGCTTTCCGGATTGACAAAATCTGCCAGCAGCGGCGCGTCATTTAATACTTCTTGAACTAGTGGATTTTTGCTATCTAACACCCGCATTGGATTACTATGCATTCGATTACGAGAGTCATCATCTAGCTGACTTTCTCTTTTCGCTAAATAGGATGTTAAAGCTGAGCCGTAATTTTTACGATCATCAGCGCTGCCAATATTGTTTATTTCCAATACAAGATATTTTGTAAGCCCAAGTTCTTGCCACAGCGTGGCTGAAAGCTGTATCACTTCAGCATCTATATCAGGACCTGCCATACCGAATGCTTCGACGCCAAATTGGTGAAACTGGCGATAACGTCCTCTTTGCGGCCTTTCATGACGAAACATGGGTCCGTGATACCAAAGCCGCTGATGTTGATTGTAAAGAAGACCATGTTGATCGGCGGCGCGAACACAGCCAGCGGTGCCTTCAGGACGCAAGGTCAAATTGTCCCCATTACGATCATCGAAACTGTACATTTCTTTTTCAACAATGTCTGTCACTTCACCAATCGAACGCTTAAACAACTGGGTTTTTTCCAGAATAGGAAACCGAATCTCACTATAGCCATAGCTTTGAACAACCTTTTGAAAACTATTCTCCAAATATTGCCAGCTAGGCGTTTGCCCGGGAGTGATATCATTCATTCCTCGAATGGCTTGAAGTTTTGTTTTAGACTTTGACATAAAGTTTTAGCTAAATAGTGTGAGAGGATTATTTATTTACTTTAAGTAACCGATTGTTTGTGATTTTAATCTGATGCGATAAGATTTTTTTCAGCGACTTGTTTTTCTGCCACTCGCTGACGAACCATAGTTTCTAATTCATCTACTAAATTTTCATTGTTAACCTTATGGTCAGGAACCCCTTCAATATAAGCAAGGTTATTTGGTGATGCTCCAGTTAATCCGATTTCAGCAACTTTGGCTTCGCCTGGACCATTTACGATACAGCCAATAACAGCGACATCAATAGGTGTGGTGATGTCTTCCAGGCGAGATTCCAATTCATTGACTACTGATATCACATCAAAATTTTGTCTTGAACAACTAGGGCAGGCTACTAAATTAACGCCCTTCTGCCGTATACCCAAACTCTTCAATATGTCAAAACCGACTTTCACTTCTTCGACTGGATCAGCGGCAAGAGAAACTCTAATGGTGTCACCAATGCCATCCATCAACAAAGAGCCCAAACCGATAGCTGATTTCACTGTACCTGACCTTAAACCTCCAGCTTCGGTAATCCCTAAATGAAACGGCTGATCTATTTGAGATGCGAGATCCCGATAGGCATCCAACGTCATAAATATTTCTGAAGCTTTTAGGCTAATCTTGAATTCATGAAAATCCAATTTATCGAGAATATCGATCTGAATAAGTGCCGATTCGACCATCGCCTTGGCGCAAGGTTCTTTGTATTTTCGTAAAAGAGATTTACCCAAAGAGCCAGCGTTAACTCCAATTCGAAGTGGGATATTCTTATCTTTAGCACTGCTGACTACCGCACGAATCTTCTCTTCACTGCCAATATTTCCTGGATTTATTCTTAAGCAATCGACATCATATTCCAAAACTTTTAACGCTATGCGATAGTCAAAATGGATATCCGCCACCAGAGGCACCTTGACTTGATGACGAATTGATTTAAATGCCTCAGCAGCATCCATCGTAGGAACCGAGACTCTAACTATATCGACACCAGCATTCACCAACCGTTGTATCTGATTCAGAGTTGCCTCTACATCGCACGTCTCTGTATTTGTCATACTTTGAACTGAAACTGGAGCGTCACCTCCCACAGCAATGCCTCCCACCATAATCTGGCGAGTCTTGCGACGAGGTATTGAGGAGCTGGCTGTCATAGCTTACAAGCCTACAGTGATGCGTGCAGAGTTGTCGATACGGATATCACTCAAAACGTCTATTTCATTACCGTTAAGACTTAAAGTAATGAAAGGCGCATCTCCTAGCAAAACACCAAAAGGTGCTTTTCCTCGTATCTCTAAAATATCTCCATCGACGCGAATATCTCGGTAAATCTGATTTCCCTCACTATCGTTAACTTCAATCCAACTCTCGCCCGCAAAGGTTATTCTCAACAGGTCATCTCCTGCCATCCCAATTGCAATGAGCTTATCTTTACTAAAACTCCCCACATCCATGGCTGTAGCTAATATGACCGTTCTTGTCGTATCTACTGAACTTGAAAGAGCGTTATCTCCCGTCTCTAAAACCAAGTTAAGGTCGAGCTCAGCAGAGGTAGTTGAAGGTGGAGTCCTGCTTACGACTGTTTGGATTATTTCTAATGATGCAGAAACTTCCTCCGACGTAACAATGACTTCTTCATCGGAATATTTGTCGGCAACCCAAAGACCTGCAAAACCAGCAACAAAAACTAATGCGGACACAATTA
>CAWKZI010000278.1:0-4204 GCA_963854365.1 Gammaproteobacteria bacterium | reverse complement strand
GAAATTGCGGAGGATTGGCTTCAAGCATTGGCGCCAATAAATGGCCCTCCATATGATGGATACCTATAGTGGGGATATTCAAGCCCATACCGAATGCGCGACCAATCGACGCGCCTACCAAAAGTGCACCCATTAGACCTGGTCCGGCTGTATAGGCAACACCATCAAGATCTTCTTGCTTAAGACCAGCCTCTTTAATTACTTCCTGAATGAGCGGGAGAGTCTTGCGAATATGATCTCTTGAGGCCAATTCAGGAATCACACCTCCGTATTTGGCATGAATTTCTACCTGGCTATAGAGACAATCTGCTAAAAGGCCCTGCTCGTTGTCATAGATGGCAACGCCAGTTTCATCGCAGGAGGTTTCAATTCCTAATATTTTCAATGAGTTATCTCTAAATTTGTGAATTTAACAGTTTTGGTGAAGAGCAATCATGCCAAATATTCGAAAATATCCCAAATCGCTTAAAAATCCGCGCTTTTAGGAACTTTTTCTTTTGCATTTAATGCGCTTCAGCTTTACCATAGGCGCCCCTGAAATTCCCTCTAGTCTAGTCTTAGGGCCTGTGGGATAACATTAAATATTTGGAAATTTTAAAAGGTAGGTGTTTTTTCCATGCCAATGGTAAAACTAAAAGAAAACGAACCTTTCGATGTGGCTCTTCGCCGCTTCAAGCGCTCATGTGAGAAAGCCGGTGTCTTGGCTGAAGTCCGTCGTCGAGAATTCTATGAGAAGCCAACTTCAGTTCGAAAGCGCAAGGCTGCTGCTGCAGTAAAACGTCATCTGAAGAAAACGCAGCGAGAGAGCCGCAAGAGTCAAAGACTCTACTAATTAAAAGCTGTCCGGTAATTCGAAGCTGCGATGTCAGTTCGAAATTTTATTGGTTTGATGCTCTATTAATTAGGCCCGCCGCAAGCAAATTGCCTCACTAACGCTCAGATCCATTAGCCAAGGGTTCTAATTATCGGAATTAAAACCCATCTCCCGAAGCATATTGCATTATGCTTGAAGGCGTGCCGAACCAACTTTGCGACCATCTCTAGCTTAAGCCCTTTATTTTTTTAGTTGCTTACTAAATAGTGGTAATCGGATATTTCTAAATCTATTCCGATTCGAGAATTATCTATCGACGCCGATTTTGGAGTCGTCAAATAAGTTATTCTCTAGGAGTAACATAAAACGCACACTGCAATGACAGGAGTACTAACATCATGTCCGACAGCCCGCTAAAACAAAAATTTACCGAAGCCATGAAAGATGCAATGCGGGCAAAAGACAAGCTGCGCTTGGGCACGATTCGTTTAGCTCTTTCCGAGATTAAAAGAGTTGAGGTAGACGAACGCATCGACCCTGATGATGGTCGAATCATAGGAATTCTAGATAAAATGGTGAAGCAACGCCGAGAATCAATTAAGCAATTTGAAGCAGCAGAGCGAGCGGAATTAGTTGCCCAAGAAGCGATGGAAATTGGAATTATACAGGAGTTCCTCCCACAGGCCCTCAGCGAAGCGGAACTCGAAGCCATAGTCCAAAAAGCCCTTGTTGATTCTGGGGCAGTCGATATGAAAGATATGGGCAAAGTCATGGGCTTGGTTAAGCCTCAAGTGATTGGTAGAGCTGACATGGGCGCCGTGAGTCAAAAAATTAAAGCAACACTTAGCTAATCACCAATTTAGAGAATTACTCGTTGAGTTAGAGCTCTTATCTCTGGTCATTGCGCATTGCTTAAGAAATGGGCATAGATGTATTCCAGCAATTGGATACAATAGAACTGGCCGTAGGGCACAAATCTATTCACCTAAAAAATAAGAGACTCTTCACCTAGTTATGGCTGGACTAATTCCACAATCATTTATCGATGATCTATTGAGTAGGGTCGATATCGTGGATGTTATCGACAAGCGAGTCAGTCTTAAAAAAGCTGGTAAGAATTACTCTGCTTGTTGCCCTTTTCATCAGGAAAAGACCCCTTCATTCAGTGTTCAGCCTGACCGTCAGTTCTACTATTGCTTTGGTTGTGGGGCTGGAGGCAACGCTCTCGGCTTCGTAATGAATTTTGAGCAGCAGGATTTCCCCCAGGCTGTAGAATCTTTAGCTCGCGACAGCGGAATGGAAGTACCAAGGGAAGAGAGTAAAGCTGCCACTCGGAAACATTCAGAAAACGCCAAGTTACTCGACGTATTGGAAAGAGCGAGCAAATATTATCAGTACCAACTTCGCAAACATGAGAACGGAAAAAGTGCCGTTGACTATTTAAAAGAGCGAGGAGTTAGCGGAGAAATTGCTAGAGACTTCGGCATCGGTTATGCACCCCCTGGATGGGACAATCTACTTAAAGCAATCGGCGTTACTAATGCCGAACAGTCTGCTCTGTTAAAAGCAGGAATGGTAATCCAAAAAGAACGCCGCACTGCGGAAGGGAAAGAGGCAGGGACGTCGGCGGAAACCGGTCCCCAGTATTATGATCGATTTCGTCACCGAATCGTGTTTCCGATTCGTGATAGCCGCGGCCGCACCATAGCGTTCGGTGGGAGAGTATTGGAAGATGACAAACCTAAGTATCTAAATTCTCCAGAGACTCCGGTTTTTCATAAAGGATCTGAACTTTATGGATTATATGAGTCAAGAAAATCCGGACAGAAATCCTCACGTCTCTTATTAGTTGAGGGTTATATGGATGTAATTGCATTAGCCCAGTGTGGAATTCGCAATGCCGTTGCCACATTGGGAACTGCTACCAGTACCAGACATCTCATCCGTATGTTTCGTCTTGTTTCAGAAATTGTTTTTTGCTTCGATGGGGATGCAGCTGGCCGAACTGCTGCTTGGCGTGCTCTGGAAGCAACCCTCCCACTAATGGAAGATGGGCGACAAGTTAAATTTCTCTTTTTACCGGAAGGGGAGGATCCCGACACCTTGGTTAGAAAAATAGGTAATGAAGATTTTAATAGTCGAATTGAAAAAGCGACACCGTTAGAAGATTTCTTTTTCGATAAGTTATCTATTGATCTAGATACCCATTCAATCGAAGGTAAAGCGCGGCTAAGTAATTTGGCAAAACCTTTAATTAAACAGTTTCCTCATGGAGTATACGCCCAATTAATGTTGGATCGGCTCTCGACCTCTTTGGGAGTGAGCAGTGAATCTCTGAACAAGTTAATGGAAAAAAAGCCTGAAGAGAGCAGCCCTCCGACTTTAGATCACATACAGGATATCTCTTCCTATTATCCTCGCCCCAGCAATAACTACGCCAAAAAAACCTCAAGCAATACTGGATCTGCGTCGCAAATTGGCTCCTACCGGAAATCTGCCAGCCTTAAAGCTATCGAGTTACTTATAGGAAACCCTGAGATTGCGCTACAAATTAAACAAGATCTTGCCCCACTAAGGTCAGCTGAAGACGAAAGCAGAAAATTACTGTTGTCACTAATTGAATTAGTTCAACAAAGCCCCGATATAGAGACCTTCACCTTGTTAGGCTACTGCTATGGCACTAGCTTAGGCAGCCAGCTTACGCAGCTACTAAAGAGCGAGAAAATCACCCCAACGGAAGGTGTAGAAGAAGAGTTTCTTCAAATACTTGACAGTATATTGTCTGATATAACTAAAAAGTTGAAACTTTTGCAGTTAAAGAATCAGCTGAAGTCACGAGTAGACGCGCTAAATCCTTCCAAAGATCAGAGCTAAGTTGCCGCTAATACAATCTAATTTAGTAAATCTAAAATGATACAAACGCCGGTTAAATCTATATAATACTCGGCTCATTTTTAGTCACACACGCAGATATCTGGCATCCAAGCCAGAGAAGACGAGAGTTCATGGCCGATCTAATTGCCCCACAATCCAGTCTCAAAGCTCTGATCGCAAAAGGTAAGGAACAAAGCTACCTTACCTACGCGGAAGTTAACGACCACCTACCAGAATCTATTTCTGACCCAGACCAGGTTGAAGACATTATTCAGATGATCAACGACATGGGCATCAAGGTGTTCGAAACAGCACCTGATGCTGATGCATTATTGTTGAATGAAGAGAACGATTCTGGTGCTGACGAAGTCGCAGCTGCGGAAGCTGCCGCTGCATTAGCAGCCGTTGAAAATGAAGCTGGTCGAACCACTGATCCTGTTCGCATGTATATGCGAGAAATGGGTACGGTGGAGTTGCTGACGCGCGAAGGCGAAATCGTAATTGCCAAACGAATCG
>CAWKZI010000277.1:0-4208 GCA_963854365.1 Gammaproteobacteria bacterium | reverse complement strand
AGGCAAATCGATGGCGGGATAATCTGCCCCAATGTTCCTGTAGCGCATACAGTCCCAGCAGCAAGTGAGGGTTTGTATCCAGCTTTTAGCATGGTTGGCAGCGAGAGAATCCCCATAGTAACAACGGTTGCCCCCACTATGCCGGTGCTAGCAGCGAGCAACATCCCTACTACAATGACAGAAATACCGAGGCCTCCAGGCATGCGACCAAAAACTAAAGCCATGTTTTTGAGTAAGTCATCAGCGATACGGGATTTTTCGAGCATTGAGCCCATAAATACAAAAAGTGGCACGGCATAGAGATTTTGATTAATCAAAATTCCGTAGATTCGATTCGGAATCAAGCCCAAATAAGCAGAATCAAACCCGCCTAGCATTGTACCTAGGCTAGCGAATAATAAAGAGACTCCCGCTAGCGAAAAGGCTACGGGGTAACCAGCCATGAGTACCAAGCAGATGACTAGAAAAAATAGAATCGGTAGAAACTCTGCCACTTACTTACCTTCTTCTACTTCGACTGATAGGAATTTTCCGAAAGCGCGCAAACTTTCGGCGATTCCCTGCAGAATTATCAGGCCCGCCAAAACCCAAATGCTTGCTTTTAGTAAATAGACAAACGGGAGACCGCTCCCTTCCGCAGAACTCTCTTTGATGCGCCAGGCAACCAATACGTAATCCCAGCTAGAGAAAATTATAAAAATACAAACTGGAATTAAAAAAATTAAAGCGCCAGCTAAATCTACCAGAGCCTGTTGTTTGGGGGTGAACCTGCTGTAAAAAATATCTACCCTCACATGTCCTTGCTCTTTTAAGGTGTAGGCTGCACCGAAAGTAAAAATAATCGCATTTATGTAGATAATCGATTCTTGCAGTGCTACTGAGCCCACATGAAAGACGTAACGGAGTGTCACGATTAACACCATCATAAGAACCATGAGCAAGCATAACCATGAGCTTGCGCGACCGATTGCATCATTGAATCTATCTATGTAAATACAAATCTTATTCATCTTAGCAACTACATCTAAATGCGTGAAAATTGAAATATTGTGAATCTTAACTATTACCAACCGCCTGCAAAGGAGCAGCATTATTGCACAACGATGAACCAACTAAGCTAGTTCATAAACCAGGTTCTAAGTAATTCGTAGGTAAGAATGAGTAATGCGGAAGAAAGAATCAGCATCAATACAGCAAGAATCCAAATTCCCCCCCTGCGCAGCACAAACGAAAGGCGTTGCCGAATACTCGCACCTTTCCCCGGTGAAATTGGCGAAGCAACAAAAAGCACGCTAAAACTATAGAGAATAAGAGTCCACAGAAACGCGGCCAGAGAAGGCATTAACAGTTCATACTTCGAGGCCGGTTCTAGCTCGAACACGCTCATAAGAATAATTGCTAGAAACAACACGCTAAGAATTACAATTCCGTGCCGAAAATGAGCTAAAAAAGTAGCAATTCGCTGTAAGCGCTCTATCATATCGATCTGGGCTGCCAGCCGACTAATTGGTTGTATGGGCTAAAAAGAAACTGGGCATCAGCTTACCCGCTAATCGAATCAGCATCTAGAAGGTAATTCGTGATACCGCCCGATACGCAAACTGAATTACCCTTCCTTGCCGGAGTTGACGATGAAGGAGAACCAATTTTCGAAAGCCTTAGCGTTACTGTGGTCGACGAAGAACAAGGCTTAGTTAGGCTACTTCGATCCCCTTTATTTGCTCGAAATCTAGCTTCTGGTGATAGAATTAAGGTTATTAATGCGGCGACTGCGGAATACCGACTGGAAGAACGAAGCGGCAATTTGTCTATTCGGGTTTTTAGCAAGGAAGATATCGATCCATTAGCAGAAACACTCACACCTGCTCTGGAAAAGATTGATGGGGCGCTGGATCTCCGACATGAACGAGCTTTGGTCTACAGCATCCACTACTCGATTGGGTTTCAAGAGATTGAAGACACGCTTAACGACGCCCTCAAGGATTATCCCTATGCCGTTTGGTACTATGGCAATGTCTACGATCCCGAGGATGGCACAACACCCATAGGGTGGTGGCTCGATATCGATGAACAATAGACTTTGTGTTTATAATTGTATTTCTAACCATTAGCTTGTTAAGACATAGGTTGTTGTATGTTAATAGTAGTATCCCCCGCAAAATCTCTAGACTATGAATCTAAAGTACTATCAAAAAAGTTCACTGAGCCAGAATTCTTAGACGATGCAAAAATCCTTAATAAGAAAATTAAGAATTTCAAGCCAGATCAACTTTCCGAACTACAACACATCAGTAGTGAATTGGCAGAATTAAATTTTGTTCGTAATACAAACTGGCAACCGCCTTTTACACCGCAGAATTCTAGACAAGCTATCTATGCATTTCGTGGTGATGTCTACTTAGGCATTCGGGCAGAAAATTATAGTGGCCATGATCTGAATTTCGCACAAAAGCATCTCAGAATTCTGTCCGGACTCTATGGTCTATTAAAGCCTTTGGATTTAATGCAAGCATATCGACTAGAGATGGGCACTCCGCTCGAAAACCCCCGCGGGAGAAATTTATACGAATTTTGGGGGTCAAAGCTTTCAGAAAATTTAAATATCGAATTATCAAAATATAAACATAATATTTTAATTAATCTTGCATCAAATGAATACTTCAGTGCGATAAAAACAGATGTGCTTAATGCAAAAATTATCACTCCTGTATTTAAAGATTACTCTAATGGCAAGTATAAAATTGTAAGCTTTTACGCTAAAAAAGCGAGAGGACTGATGGTCAGTTACATTGTGAAAAATAGAATTACCTCGCCAATCCATTTAAAGCACTTTGATGAAGAAGGCTATCGATATTGCGAAGAGGAATCTACTAAGTCGGAATTTGTGTTCCTTCGGGAAAAAGAGTAACTCTTTTTTCGAATAACTTGACTACACATTAAAATGAAATACGATAATTCTCTACCCTATAGTCAAGCTAGTGAAAACAATAAGATACCCATTCTAAGTATATTTAAGCAGCATCTTAAAAATTCAAACACGCTCTTAGAAATAGGCGGAGGGACTGGGCAACACGCCACCTTCTTCTCAGATATCTTTAAAACGATTCACTGGCAATCCACAGATATTCCAACCAACGTAGACCTGCTAAATTTACGGATCTTACAGGCTGATCTTTTAAACCTTCCACGAGCAACCCCGCTCGATGTGAACCAATCTGACTGGAAGCTAAAAGACGAAACAGGCGAGAATGCAACAAATAGAAAATTTGATAGTATATTTACTGCAAATACCTTGCACATCATGTCCGCAAATTCAGTGGAAAATTTTTTCCGAGGCACCGCTAGACACCTATACACTTCTGGGCTCCTTTTAGTTTATGGTCCGTTTAAGTATGACGGTGGCTTTACTACTGAAAGTAATGCCCTCTTTGACCAATGGCTAAAAGAAAAGGACCCAATGAGCGGCGTAAGAGACTTCGAATGGATTACCACGATTGGAACAAAAAATAATTTAAAGTTAATCGAAGACAATGCTATGCCCGCCAATAATCGAATGCTTGTTTGGGCCAAACTCTAAAAATGAGTTAGTTAACTTTTTGCTGTTTAAACATGGCATTGTAATCTTTTGGCCATATTACAATCTTGGCTCTACTAAAAATATGTGTACATTTTCAATACCTGGGCTCTGCCAATTTGAATATTTATCCACAAAAACTTGATGAATTGGCACTTTAGTTAATTCGTTTCTAACGAGGCTTAAATTCTGCTCAAATATTTCTTCACCAATTTTTAACCTTACCCTCGGATCTCTCATAACATTCTGATTCCAGCGGCGCGCGTTTGGAAATTCTCCGCCACCATAGTAGGCTGAAAAAAGGTAAAACCTCCCTTCATAAACCCCACAATAAGTTGTAATAGAATGCGGAAGTAAGTAAGGCGTTCGAGTTTCAACAAATATTTCATCAATTTCATTTGTGAATGACCAGTCCATAATTGACTTACTTACGGTTTTTCCGCTAATCCAGAGACCGGGATTAGTATCCTGTGGTTCGTATCCTAATGTGCGTAACGAAATAAGAACTACTAAGAGAAAGCCAAATATTGACAATAATGCTTTTACTAATACTTTCTTAGCCATCTTTCTCCTTAATCGGTTTTGCTGTGGAATGGTTCAATTAAAAAATAGTTGCTACTTACTATTACTCTAC
>CAWKZI010000276.1:0-4215 GCA_963854365.1 Gammaproteobacteria bacterium | reverse complement strand
AAATGAAATGCCTAGCGCACCCGCGATATCGCCACAGCTTTATAGTCAGGCACCAGATGCCGCTGTGATTATCGACAATCTGAATATGTTGGAAGCTGCTATTGCTGACATCATTGCCTATCCAGTAGTTGAGGATCGTGAAGGTGCTATTAACAATGCGGTTGCTCAATTTACTGCTCAAGAAGATTACATGACTGACACAATGGATTATTTGCTTTCCGCTCTGCGCGGCGGGATCTTTAATCAAGGTGGCCCAGCGATAGGAGAGCTTGATCGTTCGGAGCGGAATCGTTCGCGTTCAGCTATGGACATGCAGCACACTATGATCATGTCTGCACCTCAATAATTAGTGAGTGGCTAAATGGTTCTGGCAGCAGTTTATGCGTATGGAGAAAAAGGGTGACTAAGGTCGCCCTTTTTTATTACGCTATCTTTATAAATAGAAGCCCGTACTAAATTTAGCTGGTTTAGATTTTCCCTTCTGATAATAAATCAGCTGCATAGTGTGATGCTCTCGCGGTAAACGCCATATAAGACAAGGAAGGATTTTGACAAGCCGAAGATGTCATGAATGAGCCATCGGTGATAAACAAGTTAGGGACTTCATGTGACTGGCACCAGCCATTGAGAACGGAAGTCGCGGGATCGCGGCCCATTCTTGCACTACCCATTTCATGAATTCGATTTCCTGGCTTGGTTATATTAACTGGAGCGGAATTGATATCAGTACAACCCGCCGCTTCTAGCATGTCGATAGCATCGCGTCGTGCTGATTCCAGCATCAACAACTCATTTTGACTATAAGTTACATGGAAGTGTGCCTGGGGGTTGCCCCATTTGTCAGTATTGTTCGATAACGTAACTCGGTTTTCTGGGTTCGGTAATTGCTCGCCGAAGGCTCCGATGGAAACACGCCAAGGACCGGGATTGTTATGGGACTCTTTAAAGTCTTTGCCTATGCCAGCAATTTGGCCGCCAGCGTTTCTCAGTGGGCTTGCAGTCCCCTGATAACCAAAGCCACGCTTAAAAGGTTTGTCGTACTCAGTAATATTGGCATAGCGGGGAATATATATACCGCCGGGTTTTCTTCCGAAAGTAGTCTTATTATCGAAGTCATGCATCAAACCATTTGCTCCAGCACCACTGATATGATCCATGAGATTTCGTCCAACTTGATCGGAGCCATTGGCGAGGCCATTGGGAAAATCTGAAGATTTGGATTGCAGTAAGATCATTGCTGAAGCAATGGTTGAAGCGTTTAGAAATAATAGCTTGGATGAATAGAAGCGGGTTTCATTTGTTTCTGCATCAATAACATTTACGCCGGTTACTCGTTTTGTAGCAGCATCATATTCCAAAGATTGAACAATAGCGTTATGCACCATAGTACAATTGTTAGTGCGCATTGCTGCCGGTAAAGTAGCATTGATCGAAGAGAAGTAGGCTTTAAATAGGCAGCCATGTTCACAACGGCTACGAGATTGACAGTTGGAGCGCCCAAGAGATTTTTGTTCGTCTGTGGCATCGGTGAGATGGCCCACACGAGCGGGAATTACATTGCGACCAGGAAAAGCAGTTTCAACGCGTTCTTTGAATGCTTGTTCTGCGCAGCTTAATTGGAAGGCCGGTTGGAAAACGCTATCAGGTAGTTGTGGCAACCCTTCTGCGCTGCCAGCGATGCCAGCAAATTTCTCTACATGTTCATACCATGGAACAATTTCTTCATAGCGAACAGGCCAGTCAATGCCAATGCCTTCTTCGGCGTTAGCTGTGAAATCTTGGGGACCCATACGATAAGTCTGGCGGCTCCACATCAGCGATCGGCCGCCAGTATGATAGCCTCTTAACCAATCATAGCTGGTTCCTTCTGCTTCTTCGTAAGGATGTTCGTCATCCTTTACCCAAAAATCTTTATTAGATTCTTTAACTGCATAGGATACGCCGGGATATTGTTTGAAGTAGTGCTTAGAAATCTCATCTTGGGCTATACGATCGAGGTTTTCGCTTTCCCATGGTGGTATATGATCGCTATAATTTTTTTCGGGAGTCATCTCCGGTCCACGTTCCAGTACCAATACCTTCAAACCCCGTTCGGCTAGCTCCTTGGCACTCCACCCGCCACTCATTCCGGATCCAACTATAATTGCATCAAAATCTGCCAACGTTACTTCTCCCAAGCTGATCATTTTTCTTATGAATTTTTGGTTATTGTTTTTTTAAGATTGAATCTCTACGCAGGGATCCCATCTACCGGGCACTGCTTCCCATCGTTGCTCTTGCAAGGCACCTTCTTCTGTAGCGAAGTACCCTCGAGTGATCAAGCCTTTTAAATTTCGATAACCCCCATAACCTGATGCACCAGAGAATGCCTGGGTGTCCACTGCAGAGAGTTGTTGCACTGCCTCGTCATCCGTCATTACTAGGAAGTTGCTGTCCAACATGTTTTTAATTTCTTCGACTGCCTTATGGTGTGAGGCTTTGGTCTCAGTATTAGCCCAGTCTGTCATTAGGCCATCGATAAACCCCGGTATATTTACATCCAGCGCTCCAGGTGTATCAGTACGTGGAATGATGAGATCGCTGATGCGTGCCACCAGTGCCGCTTCCTGCTGATTATAAAACCGCATCGATCCGGTGGTCATCGAAGAGACAGTAACACTTCCCACTCCACCGCAGCCGGTGAGGATGGAAGCGCCGCCAACGGATACGATTAGGCCTTGCAATACTTCGCGCCTAGTTTTCATTGAATCTTTTTCCTGAAGACTTTAATGGGCTAAGCATAGAGAAAAAGCGGCTTCAGTTATAGTCTTTAGTCGTTCGCGAGACTATGAACTTCGGTATAGGAGATGGTATTTTTTTTCAATGCAATAAAAAAGGCCAGCAGCTTTCGCTTCTGGCCTTTTTATCTATTCTATCTAGTAACCTCTTAGAAGGTTGATCCTACTAGTCGTTACCAGCTAGAGAGCGTTCTTCTTTTTCTTTTCGATCAGCAACGAGAGAGTCAAAGCCATCATCATCGAGGTGAGTAACCGCGATCCAAGCATGAGACATTTCGTCACCAGTTCGACTGCCACCAACAACCCACATATCAGGGTCTGGGTTGTTCGGGTTGTTAGCTGTGTTGTCATACCACTGCTTGATAACCAGAACGGCGCCAGTTGGAAGCAAAGGAGCTACATCTGGATTGTAAATATGGCTGTGGTGCCAAGTTGCACTCCACTTAGATACTTGGCTGATCTGCTCTGTGCGACCGGTCTCTGGATAGAAAATTTCCAGAGATGCTGCATTCATACGCAGGTGACCGTGTGGCTGGAAACTATCGATACGTACAGGGTGATCGAAAGAGTGGAAGCCTTGAGTCATTGCGTAGCCGTTAGGTGGGACAATCAGCTCACCATTCTCATAACCGTCTCTCATTTGATAGAGCTTAAGATCTTGTTTGTATGGCTCGGTCTCAGCTATGAAGTCTTCATCATGGAACCAAAGACCGATTTCAACAACGTTGTCTTTGATCATTTGGCCTTGAGCAGTTGCACCAACACCGCCGGGAAACATATGGATATCCCAAGAAACGCGTGAGTTAGCTGGCAAGGTGCGGCAAACGCCTTCTGGCATTAACTCGCCCCATTTGCCCATGGCGTATTCAGTAAGTTGACCGTAGCGCTCATATTCACCGTCATCACCTAAGGCTTCAACAGAAGAGTTAGCGTGATGAACAACCGCTCTAGCGTCACCACGAGGCTTAACCTGGACAGCTTTGATGCAGCGATCAGTAGTCATTTCAGTGTCAACATAGTGCTTGTGCCAAAGGTCATTGCCGTTAGCAGGAATGTCGATTGCCACTGACGAAATAATCTTATCAGGTTCGCCGAATTGAGCGGCAAAATTCCATGCTGCTGGATCAGGAAGATCAGCTGCAGGAGGAACAATATCAGTATCGCCTAGTGGAGAACCCTGATTTACCCATGCCACGATTGTGTCGATTTCTTCCTGAGCAAGACGCCAGTCACCTTCAAGATCCTGGATGCCAATGCCGTGGTCGTATGCATAAGGAGGCATTTCACGAGAGGCTACTTTCAATTGAATCAATGGAGCCCAAGGGCGGACCTGGTCGTATGATTCGAATTGCATAGGCCCAATACCACCTTCACGGTGACATACGACACAGTTTTCGTTGATGATCTTGCCAACATGGCTGTTGTAAGTTATTTCATC
>CAWKZI010000275.1:0-4250 GCA_963854365.1 Gammaproteobacteria bacterium | reverse complement strand
TCACGAGAGCCAGACCTGTTTGCCATTTCTAAAGCGAGTACCGAATTAGCCTGTAAATCGCGTGCAATCCGGCGCAAAAGGCGGCGAGTATACACGAGTCAGACCCGAATTAAGAGGCATATTGCCCGCTATAATGGCGGATATCTTTCGAGCTTTTTTTAAGAAAAAACGAAATTGCGAGATCGCTATGCCTTTGACGAGGCTAAATTAGAATCGGAGTGAGTTAATGGCATCGCTTTGAAAAATACTCAAATCGTTTAGACTCGCAGCTATCTTTTATTGGAGAGATCCAGAACTGCCACATTTTTAAATCCTTCATCGAGTAAGTGAGCGGCATGAAGCCTACTCATCATACCTTTGTCACAATACAAAAGGAATTTTGCCTCTCGATCTAATTCATCAAACCTTGTTTTTAACTGATAGAAAGGAATATTTAGTGTCTCCTTGGCCAGAGCAGAAACATGCACTGCTAATGGCTGTGACTCCTGTTCAGTCGGATGGCGAATATCAATGATCGTTGCTGTAGCTTCAACATCGGAGACGATTTTAATCTCAGCAGAATCCTGACCTAGGTCTTCTCCCACCCGAGTAATTAATTGATAATTAGCCTGCTCAATCGCAGAATCGAGAACCGCGAAATCAAACCTAGATTCCTCCCTTTCAATCCTATCTTTTCTCGCACGAGTAGTTGGCTTGTTCGATATTACCGCGCAGTATTCAGGAATATTATTAGAAAACCCTTCTGTGCCGATTACACGAGCAGTGTCGATAATTTCTTGTTTATTACTGGTAGCTAAAGGCCTCAATACTAATGCATCGGTAACTGAATCGATTATGGCCAAGTTAGGCAGAGTTTGGCTCGAAACTTGCCCAACGCTTTCCCCAGTAACCAAAACCAAGAGATTAAGTTCGTTCGCAACTTTTTCAGCTGCCCGCAACATCATTCGTTTAAGAATCACGCCCATTTGTGAGTTTTCAACTTTTTCTAGAATCTCTTCGACGACGCCTTCAAAGGGTATGGAAATAAATTTGACTCGATGAGAACTGTGATACTTCATCCACAAATAAAGCGCGAGTTCTTTGACAGCTAGCTCATGAGCTTTGCCGCCTAGGTTAAAAAAGCAGTAATGAGTTTGCAGTCCGCGCTTTATAGTTAAGTAACTGGAAATTGACGAATCAAAGCCTCCAGAGATAAGAGAAAGAACTGAGTCCTGACAACCTAGGGGGAAACCTCCTAGCCCTTCATATCTTTGGTTCACGATATAAAATGAGTCATCGCGAATTTCCAAGGCTACAGTAACTTCAGGATCCACTAATTTAACTCCAGCCGCTTCGGTATTTTGGTTCAAGGCTCTACCCACATAGTGTTCAACATCAACAGAACGGAATAAGTGCCTACCGCTTCGCTTACAACGAACCGCAAAGGTTTTACCTTTCAACTGATCTCTATAAACTTCAATAACGGGCGCTACCATACCATCCATATCAGGGAGCGGATGACGAGTAACTTCTAAAACAATAGAAATTCCGGGAATGCAGCAAAGTTTCGTCACCATTCTGTCCAGTACTAGCTGATCTGCATTGGCTGGCTCTACTTCCAGCGCGTCCCATTCGCCTTTAACTTCAACACCAGCATCGATCTCGCGGATTATTGATTTGATATTCTTCCGAAGCTGACGGATGAAGCGTTTCCTAACTGGCCGAGTCTTTATAGTAATTTCTGGAAATAATTTCAGGACAAACACTAAGGGCTCTCTCCCGTTTAAGGGCTCTAATTTGCGTAATGAAGATTAATTGTGCTACACACGGTATAAATACAGGCATTTTTCTAACTGGTCTTGCACTATTTCATCGATTTTAGATTAAATGCACTATTTATGTGCATTTAAATTATAAATGCACTATTAAAAAGCATTTTCTTTTCCAAAATTATTGCATGATAAGTAAAATCAGGCTTTGCAGCGACATCGCTGATGGCATATATTTTGCTCTCCACCATGCATACAAGGCAAGTCAAACTAAGAGCAGTTTATCTGCCTATAATTGACCCCCTTGAAAAGAGTGGCAGGAATAAGTGATCGGCTCTTCGCTACATCGCTCTCGGCTGAATTAGCCGCTGGCTAATCTGGTTTCTTTTCGCCAGTCTAGGTGGAGAGAATTAACCGGGCAATGAGTCATACATTATCAAGCAGTCGATATCGATTAGGAGAATGAGTAAAAATGAAATCGAAACTAGAATACATTTGGTTGGACGGCTACAAACCAACCCAAAGCTTACGTAGCAAGACACAAGTTAGAGAAGACTTCGATGGCACATTAGAAGAATGTCTAATGTGGTCATTCGACGGCAGCTCAACAGAACAAGCCTCTGGAGACGATTCAGATTGTCTACTTAAACCTGTAGCAATTTACCCAGACCCAGATCGCGCTAGTGCTTATCTTGTAATGACAGAAGTGCTAAATGCTGATGGTACGCCACACGAATCTAATGGTCGTGCCACTATCGAAGACGACGACGAAGATTTCTGGTTTGGTTTTGAACAGGAATATTTCCTCTGGGATGTAAAAACTAATGCCCCCCCTGGATTTCCAAAGAATGGCTATCCTGGCCCACAAGGCCCCTATTACTGCTCTGTAGGCGCACGTAATGCCCACGGCCGTGATTGTGTAGAAGATCATTTAGACCTCTGCCTAGAAGCTGGCATCAATGTAGAAGGCATTAATGCTGAAGTGGCTGCTGGCCAGTGGGAATTTCAAGTTTTCGCCAAAGGCGCAAAGCAAGCCGGTGATGAAACCTGGATGGCTCGCTATCTATTAGAGCGAACTGCAGAAAGATATGGACTCGCTATCGACTGGGAACCTAAACCTCTAGGCAAGGAGCTGGACTGGAACGGTTCCGGCATGCACGCCAACTTCTCTAATGGTCCAATGCGTGATTCTGGCGACGAATCGATATTCACTAAAATCTGCGAGGCCTTCAGTAAAAATATTGAGCGTCATATTAGCGTCTACGGCGCCAATAATGATCAACGCTTAACTGGTCTTCATGAAACCCAATCTATTGACCAATTCAGCTATGGTGTTTCTGACCGTGGAGCTTCAATTCGTATCCCGATAGGAACTGTTGAAGATGGCTGGAAAGGACGTTTAGAAGACCGACGTACGGCCTCTAATGCAGACCCTTATAAGGTTGCGGCAGCAATCATTAAAACCACAAAGGAAGGCTTAGCTTAAATTCCTTATTCAGTCCGACCTATGCCAAGCATTGAGTGTAGTTAAGTAGAGCAAAATAAGCCCGGGGGGATGCCCGGGCTTATTTTGACTGAGATTCCTAGCAAAGCCTCTTATGATTTAAGCACATTGAACTATGCACTGTTTTGGCGCATAATTTTCCAAACCTATTCATAGAACAATCCCTAATTCTTCATAAGCCATAGGCAGTGTTGCTTATAGCTAGGTCCATAATGCTACATTTTTGTGCTTTTCTGGATTTAGTTGGTTTGGTTATTGCATAGCTAATTATAGTTGAGATATAGAGATAACATGAAAAGAGTGGACTGAGCGCACGGTGACATTGGATAACGACCATAAACACTTGCTGGATAACCTTAAAACAGGGGTCGTTCTGTTAGATAACAATTTGCGCCTGCTCTACCTGAATATGGCTGCGGAAGCGCTAATTGATATTAGCGCCCGCAAAGCAAATCAACTCTTCATCGGCGATGTTTTTATAAACGCTGCAGAAGACATAGGCGAAATGCAAACCGCAATCCAGAATCACAGCAGTTTCACTAAGCGAAAAGCAGAATTAAAACTGGTGCATGGAAAATCACTTTTTGTAGATTATACAATCAGTCCCTTGGACGCAGCTGGTGAGAGACGCGCATTACTGGAACTTAGCTCTCTAGAACACTCTTACCGAATTTCTCGTGAAGAGTCCTTACACTCAGCCCATAACACCACAAAAGAATTGGTTCGCGGTCTAGCCCACGAGATTAAAAACCCTTTAGGTGGTATTCGCGGCGCAGCACAATTGTTGGCTCAAGAAATTGGTGAAGGGGAATATACCGATTACACCAATATCATCATCGAGGAAGCAGATCGTCTGCACAATTTAGTAGACCGTTTGGTCGGTTTGCGTAAACCACTGAATATTACAGACTGCAATATCCATGAAGTCTTAGAAAGAGTTAAGGCATTGGTTGAAGCAGAAACTTCCGGCAATGGCATAAAGTTTGTTCAAGATTACG
>CAWKZI010000274.1:0-4257 GCA_963854365.1 Gammaproteobacteria bacterium | reverse complement strand
ACCGCCAGTTTGTTTAGCCTGAATATTGATGATATCAGCGGCAGCGCGTGCTACTTGTTCCTCTGTGAAATCTACAGGAGTGGCATCGACTATCACTTCGTATTCAGATAGTTCGGTATAAAACTCAAATTCAGGTTGAATAGGAGTAGCAGCATTTTGTGGCTCTTCACCACTGTAAAGTTCGGGATTGCTGCTAGCTGGAGAGCTAGCATTTAGATTCAAAGGAGGAACATTCCCGGACAGGTAAAACAGTGCACAGCCCAACACACCAACTGCTAAACCTACGATCATGCCAGTGAACATAAGCGACCACGCCGGAGGTGTCGCCACTGGTTTACGCTCCACCAAGGGTTCGGGTTTAATTTTGGCGAAATCTTGGGTCACTTTTGTATCTCTTAAATGTTTCGTAAAGGTCTTCTGCTTTCTTCAATTTTCTAACTCTATCACTTTGTTTTTAAAGTAAAAAATTGAGAGATATCAGTGCAACCACATCAATTATCGGTTGGATCAGGCTAAGCTAAAGGTGAATTTTCAGACTGACTTTCCTTAAGTCGTTTCTTAAATCAATTCTAAAGGGTCAATATCAATACTCCATCGAACCGAGCTTGTGACTTTAATATCTTCCATCATCGGCGCAAGAATCGAAAGTAGATTCTGTAAATCCGTCCTCTTGCTACCCTTTACCAGTAGTTGCAGACGAAATTTTCCTGCGCGTTTTTCCATGGGAGCAGGAAGCGGCCCCAACAGCTCGATAGAGAATTTATATTGTTTACAAAGTTGTTCCGCAGTGGCAGAGACTTGCTCCAAGAATGTCAGTGGTGATTTGAATTCCTTCCCCTCTGCTCGGATCAGGCATAAATGGGTAAAGGGCGGCATGGAGGTTTGCTCTCTTTCTTTAAACAGCGCTTCGCTAAACTCGGCATAGCTGTTTTTTGTGAGGCATTGAAGGCTAGAGTGATTTGAGTAACGAGACTGAATAAGCACTTCGCCTGCTCGTTCAGCGCGACCGGAACGACCAGCAACTTGTACAATAGTTTGAGCCATTTGTTCCTGCCCTCGAAAGTCTGCACTAAATAAGCCAGCATCCGCATCCAAAATAGCTACTAACGTAATATTAGGGAAGTGGTGCCCTTTGGCTAACATTTGTGTCCCGAGCAAAATACAAGGATCACCTTTTTGAACTTCATCCAATAACAGGGATAAGCGTTTTTTACTCCGAGTAGAGTCGCGATCGATGCGAATCACTTGGTGCTTAGAAAATTTCTCACTAAGAAACTTCTCAATTTTCTGTGTACCCATTCCCAAAGTGGAAAGGTTTGCGGATTTACAATATGGGCAGTACTTTGGTAAGTGCTTAACTATTCCACAGTGATGGCAGCGCATGCTGGGTGGTTTAGCATGGACCGTTAATTGAGCGATGCAGTTTTCACATTCAGAAACCCAACCGCAGGCTTGGCAATTTAATATTGGGGCGAAACCACGGCGATTGATGAAAACTAAAACCTGACTGCCCTCTTGTAAATGTTTTTCAATGCGAAACAAAACCTGGGGCGAGAAACCGTTGTCCAAATTTCCATTCGCGATATCAACGAGTTCCGCTGGGGCAGGCTTGGCTGATCCCGCCCTTTGTTTTAGTTTCAAGTGTTGATATTTTTTTGTTTGCGCGTTGTGAAGGCTTTCAAGGCTAGGAGTTGCCGTACCAAGAATAATGCAGAGTTTTTCTTCTTTTCCACGCACCACAGCCAAGTCCCTTGCGGAATAGCGAAACCCTTCCTGTTGCTTAAATGAAGGATCATGCTCTTCATCGATGACAATTAATCCAGGTTTAGCCAGAGGTGTGAAAATCGCTGAACGAGTGCCGATTACAATACCCGCAACACCTCCCTTGGCTGCGCGCCAGGCGCTTAATCTCTCTTTATTGTTTAATCCGGAGTGCAAAGCGACGACTGGACAAGAAAATCGCTCTTCAAAACGCGAAATAGTTTGGGGGGTCAGACCTATTTCTGGGACCATGATTAGGCATTGCTTCCCCTGAGCTAATTGCTCTTGCATAATCCGCATATACACTTCGGTCTTACCTGAACCAGTTACACCATCGAGCAGGAAAGCAGAGTAGCTGCCAAGCTTTTTTTTGATAGCTTTCACGGCAGTAGCTTGTTCCGCGTTTAGACTGTGTTTGTTAAAAGCTACGGGATTAATTGCGGTAAAGGCTTTTTCTGTAGTTGTGCTTTCGACTATTTCTTCAACAATTCCTTTCTTCATCAATTCATTTAAGAATGGCTTAGTAATGTCTGCTTTTGTCATCATTTCTATAGTGGTTTTAGTATTCTCTTTCTCGTTAGATGTTAAAAGTTGGTATAGCGCGTTCTGTTTTGGTGCGCGACTTAGGAGGGGCGTTGTTTCCGCTGAAACAGATTTTACAATTTTCCACCAATGAAAAGTTTCGTTTAGCGGATCACCCGCGCGAAGGTTCGACGGTAATGCTGTGCTCAATACTTCGCCAATGGGATGTTTGTAGTAAGCTGCGCTCCAAAGAAGTGTCTTAAAAAGGGGGCTGGGAAAAAGAGGTGATTCATCGATAACTTGGGTAATTTTTTTTAATTGCCTTTTCTCTAGAGTCGAGCCGGGAGCGATCGCTACTAGTATGCCAATAACTTTTCTTCGGCCGAATGATACCAATACACGGAGTCCGGGTTTTAGCTTACTTTGTATGGAAAGTTTTTCGTCAATGTCTTCATCTGCGGGCAGATAATCGAAAAGTCGACGCAGAGGTGTTGGGATCGCAACTTTTAATACCTGACCGTGATACTTATAGGTCTGGGATTTCTGAATATTTGACATGAAGACTCAGAACAATAGATCTATGCTGGCTGGAAAGCATGCAGTGTAGTTACAATCTTTGATTCAAACAACTAATGTGCTGTCAATGAACGACCCTGATAACGGCAGGAGCTTTACTGAAGAACTCTATGGTTTATAATCTGCAGAGTTTCAGTCATCTTAGACAAGTAAAAAGTAGCTAGAGGGAAGTAGAATATGACTCTTGAGTCGGTTCCAGATGAGTTGTTGGCAGCCCGCGACAATATTGATGAGATCGATGCAGCTCTTGTTGATTTATTGGCGACTCGTTTTAAGCTGACCCACCAAGTGGGTTTGCTAAAGGCCAGTAATAAGTTAGATGCTATAGATGCGAATCGAGAAGCTCAGAAATTGGAAAAGTTGCGATCACTTTGTAAGGAGACCAATGTCAACCCTGATTTGGTAACAGAGCTATTCATTAAAATCATGGAAGAAGTTGTCAGGAATCATCGCCAAATCAGGGCAAATCGAAATTAGCTATTTATTTTAATAATGGAGCTCCCTTCGAGGCTTCCCCAAAGCTCCCGGCAGCTAGGCTATTCCCGTTGCTGATGATGTTCCTTGCACTTGCGTCTTTCTAGTTCTCTGATAGAATGCTCGCCCCTTGTGTGGCTCGCCTACAAGAAAGCAGATGTGGTGCCTCAAAAATTGAAGGTTGCGACATTATCTATAAGGAATAATCATGAAAGCTGATATTCACCCAAAATATGGCCCTATTAAGGCGACCTGTAGCTGTGGCAACGTTATTGAAACCCAATCAACACTGGGCAAAGATATACTTATCGAAGTTTGCTCTGAGTGTCATCCCTTTTATACTGGGAAGCAGAAGATCTTGGACAGCGGGGGACGTGTTGATAGATTCAAGAAGCGTTTCGCTAGCCGAAAAATTTAAGCTTAGAGACACTTTTGAGCTGATATTACTGGCTCACAAACCACCTATCCAAAAAAAGGATTCCTCGAGAATCCATCGCTCGGCCTGCTAAAAAATAGTTTCCGTGGAAAGCTCCTCTGCCTCTTCCTCGTTTAGCTCAACTCTTGGCTGTTGGCTGTTTGGTGTTAGGGGAGCATTTTCAGTACGAAAATATTCAAAGACTGCATTAGTTTCGCCTGGTGTTGATGTTTCTCCAGTGGTCTTATCAATGAGTAAATCTACAATACCATCTGGGCGCTTCATAGTATTTTCAGGCATTCCGTTAAGCGCATGACGCATATAGTCGATCCAGATTGGTACAGCTACCGTGGCGCCTTGTTCTCTTTCGCCTAAAGGTTGCGGCTGATCGAAGCCAACAAAGACAGTGGTGGCTATATCTCGGTTAAATCCAGAGAACCATAATTCTGCAGGCCCATTGGTTGTCCCAGTCTTGCCCATTAGATCACTTCGCTGAAGTTCTCGATTAA
>CAWKZI010000273.1:0-4285 GCA_963854365.1 Gammaproteobacteria bacterium | reverse complement strand
TTGCAGCATGAATAGATAATTGACCTTCAGGCGCCTCTACTTGGAAGTATCCTCCCTGGTCAGTTAAACCAGCCTCCTCCCCGTTGATATAAATCGTTGAGGGTGCTCCTTCCAGCTTCTGATTAAACACAAACCCGCTCACTTCAATCGCGACTGAAATAGAAGACTGAAGCAAAAGACCTATAGTCAATACTGCATTTTTAATATTCATATTTTTCCTATTTTCTCTATATAAATCAATAGGTTATTCACACCCTACCACTCCCACTCAATAGTGATGCTAGATTTAGTAAAATAAAAACAATAGGTTACAAGGCCTGTTTTCAAGTTTGTAACTCGTTTGTAACTCTTCTCACTCATAAGCGCCGTTTGACTCAATATAAGAGTCTTTCAGCATCAATGACTTACCAAAAAGGCGGTTACAAAGTTTGCAATTTCGATTGAACAGTAGGCTATGGTGATTCATCGGACCTCCAATACTTCAGTAAAGTATCACCATCCAGCAGAGCAAAATCCTGCTCACATGTCACGTAACCAGCTGCAGTCAGTGCCGAATAATAATCCTTTACCGAAAGGTAAGCGCCAACCCAATTAGTAATAGGCGAATACCCCTCAATATGCACTAGGGCACAGCAGTATAAAGACTTCTGAGGTGCGATAGAAATTTCTTCCCAACAAGCGGCTGGCGTATCTTCAATGGGATTTTCTAAAGCTCCAGTGAGCACCTTCCGCATATAACTATATCTAAGTTCGTTAGTGATTTTTTCAGGCACAGGCTCGCATCTAGCGATGAGCTCACTGTCACAAAACTGCCATTGAGCAACGTTCTCAATTGAGACTGCAAAACGCTCAAAAGACTGTAGTGTCTCATCACCCTCTAATTCGCCACAAAGCTTTCTGAAACTCTCCTCTGAATAGTCACCCTGCTCAAGTGCACCAGCAATCTCAATCGCAAGCTTTATTACGTCGTCGCTCCACATAACTCCACCAATTTTAGCATCACCTATTTGCAATCACTCCTGCACTGACATACATAATCATGCCGCCCACTTCTCAGAGAAAGCCTCAGCCTGCTGCAATACAGTTTGGATAGCAGCAGATTGCACTTGCCTGGGTGAACCCGAAAGCCGTGAGACCTGTAAACGACCAACTGTCCGATAGCCGGTAGTTAAAATAAGGTACAAGCTCGTGAATTTCGGTTGAAAAAGTCGATGCAGGCTCTCTGAAATCGTAGAAAATACCTACGTTCCAGCGCGAGGCGAAAGGCCATGCGACCCCCAGCTGCACATATGCGGAATCTGCCAAGCCGGCATAAAAGTCTGTTTTACCGCGAAATGTATAGCCAAATGTGCCAAAAAGAACCGAATTCCCATGATTTTGCGATATATCTATCTGCGTACTGTAGTCCGGCTCACCTGTACCTAAGCCCCTATTTCGATCTGCGGTAGGGATTTTTATATCCAATCGGAAATCAATGAATAGGCTAGTTTCGATGAATGGGTCCTTCTGATAAGTGACAGCAAGTGTTGAATCACCAATACCGCTATTTCGCTCAAGCTGGTCGCCGGACACAGCACGATTCACTCCACCAACATTAACGAGAACATTACCAACACCTTCGACACGAAGATGAGGCACAGTAAGTTGCGCGCCCCACTTGCCCTTACTCACTGAATAGCTGACCGGGAAGTAGTAAATATCGGTATCTTTGTCTTCACCATAGTCTCCACTGCTAGAGTAAGATGCGATACTAACTATTTGTTTTATATCACTATTACTTTGCGAGAATACGGACCCGCTGAAAACGAGGAAACTTAGCAGTAACATGCGAGGCAGCGAGTCAGGGAAAAATTGGATAATCCTAAAAAATTTCATCGGTAGCCATAATCTGTCGCTATTCTGAGAATTAGATCGAATCTTATTCATTTATCAGGCAAAGCGATAGCTACGGGGCCTTCCTTCCGAAATCGCCAAATCTCTGATTTTTAGCCCCATTATTTCCAACATACTTTGACCCAGTTCACATATTTATTTCTACCCCGAGTTTGGTGGCTTGCAACTAGCTCTATCCTAGATAAAGTAAGACATAAGCGGACTTTTTGATACAATCCTGGCAGCTTCTAAGGCCCTGTCGAGCTAGCCTTTGACACTTAGATGTTAAATAACCGTTAATCACTTGGTTCCAAGTTCGAGTCTTGGTTGGGCAGCCAAACAAAAACTCGTGTAGTCCAACAGCTACGCGGGTTTTCTCTTTCCGGACTACTCACTTCGACTTCGGCAAACACTCCAATTTTTAAGATTTATCATTACTTTCTCATTATTTTTCGCTCTGCTTAATGCAAAAAAAAAGCTACCTATATATAGCAGGTAGACTTGCAGGCGCGATGTAAACCGCTTGAAAATACTAAGGCGAGGGCTATATTAAGCTTCTCCTCGCCTATTTAATTGTTATAGTTGCAGCATCTATTTACAAAAAGCAAATTTGGAAAAATTTGAGCAATTGGTGTGGAGTATGGATCGTATCTTAAACGCAATTGGAGAATAAGATGGCTGAGAAATGGGACTACTATGTTAGTACAATTATTGCTGACCAAACTGAAAGAAGTAAAACCGCAGATAAATTGGAAACAATGATGAGAAGGCAAGGTATTGCAGGATGGGAACTCGTAAATGTGGTTCCATTTGGAACTAACTCCCTTTATGCAATCTATAAAAAACCAATGAGTTAAAGAAACTTTGCCTAGAGCAACAACAAAACTATCTACCTTGATAAAATCAATTATAGGTAATGGGAGTGTCCGGTTTTGGTTACTTTTCAATATCCAATACTTAATATTATCTTCTGAATATAAACATGAACAAACTATTCACAACAATAATTCTGCTCTTCTTTTCTGCTACTGCTTATGCTCAGTCAACCCCAATCTTTTGGGGTTTAATGACTGATGAGCAGCGAATGCAACAGTTTAGCCATACCAAGCTCTTGGCTGAACAAGGATTTGCATCCGAGCAGTGCAATCTGGGACTTATATATGTATAAGCGAGTAGAAAAGCCAAAAGAGAACAAGAGTCGGTCGGTTGCTAATTCTGTTACTCAGGAGAAAAACAATGATAATTCAACTTATATTCCGAAAGAAAACGGAGTTGCTGACAATCGTGCTGTGCATAAATTTGTCGATCAGCGCAATACTGTATCGCAGCTTATGACTGTGAGGACAGTGCCTAAAAAAGCACAAATTGATCCAAAGATGGCAAGGAAACATATTGTCCCTAAAGCGGGTCAAGCTGATTGGGCCAAAAAACATGAGAAGCCCAAAACGACTTTTATCGACAATGATGCTGATATCAAAGCTCTAGTCGATACAGATGCTTACGATTTCGAAGAAGAGAAAAAGGAAAAGGGGTGGAAAAGAATATTTGGGACTTTGACCACAACGGAATATCACAAGAAAGATGGAAAAAATAATGCAGATGAACCAGTAGATCAAGTCGGAGAGGAAAAGGGACGTGTTTGTGAAGTTGGAGTGAGAAAAGAAGCTGGTACTCATGATCTTTTAATAGATCATTTGCAAAATAAGGAGTCCACATAACCGTTACAGTCCAATGCCTATCCACTGGCTCTTCAGCCTTATATAGCTCTGCTAACACCTGTTTCCTAGCAACCGCCCAGCCAGCACCCTAGGGGGTACACCCCGATAAGTCAGGATGGTTCCATCTCGCCCCTATACATACTATTCTGGACGAACGGTTTGTTAATTTGAGCATAAAGATTGATGAAGATAAAAAATAGCTCCTTTAATGTGATACTTGAGCCGACCAATGGAAATAAGAAGGTTTTAAATCATGTCTTTAGAAAACCCAGAGCCACAACAACAAGAAGCCACTCCAGAGCCAGAAACAGAATTTCATGAGCGAGCTCTTGCAGAATTTGATAGCGGAGAGAGAGACTCTGGCATTTGGGCAATAGTATGTGCTGAGTCTGCTGAGAATCTCAAGCAGTTAAATCTGACAGGGGGAATGTATACAAAAGTGTATGATGAAGCGTCTAAGAGGCTTTATGTAAACCTCCGTGCGAATGCACTTCGCAAAAGCTATACCCTTCTTATTTGGATAAACCGTATAATTTGGATCTCTGTATTTGGCTTGGTATTTCTTGCGGGCTTATCCGCTTTTATAGGCGGGGCTTTCGAAGGATTACAACCATCAGCACTATTCCACCAGCTACTCCAACAATTATCTCAAAAATAAATCTACCCTCTCTACTTTCTAATAGAATTAGATTTTG
>CAWKZI010000272.1:0-4288 GCA_963854365.1 Gammaproteobacteria bacterium | reverse complement strand
CGCTCAGATGCTGTACTTGCAGCAATTGTTTCACCTGAAGATTGCATAATTTGTAGCGAACAATTGGAAATCTGACTCTGTAATCTTGAAAGATAGCCACTAACAACAGGCCCAAGTGACGCATTTAGCCAGGTCGCGATTCCTCTTTCATATTCTTTATACTCGGGTAAAACTGCCGAAGACCGGCTCACGAAGAGAGTCGGCTCCGCTGCTTTAATTGCCTGGTAAATTTTCTTTTCGAAGCTGTCATCGAGAAATGAAAACAATAAGTTAATAGCAACGGCCGCTGGCTTGAGCTTCTGAATCTGCTTCACTAAAGTGTCGAGATCAGTAGCATCAAAGGAATTTAGAATTGAACCATCAGCGGCAACCCTGCCATCGATCTCGAGACAGAGACTCGGATCAACCGGCGGAGGGATCGGTTCAAATTCTAGTTGATACAAATTAGGGCGGGTTTGTCGCGCTAACTGAAGTAAGTCAGCAAACCCTTTATTGGTAACGAAGGCAGTCTTGGCGAGCTTGCCCTCGAGTACCGCATTGGTAGCAACTGTGGAGCCATGGATAATGCTTAAATCTCCCGAAACCAAGTCTTGCTCTAGTTGCAAGTCTCGAATCCCATTAAGTATGGCTTGCTCAGGCGCCAAGGGCGTTGAAAGCAACTTATGGATTCGCAGTGATATTGCCTCGTCAATTTCGACTAAAACAAAATCAGTAAAAGTACCGCCTGCATCAATGCCTAAAATTTTTATCGAGGACAATTTAACTTCTTCAAGAATAGTGAGAGAGGCAATGATTATAAAGTAATTCCGCAGATCGACTAGTAAGCTGAACGCTAATCGCGGAGAATCGTGCATGAGCATTGCCTGAATCAACATCCTTACTGATAAAAAAGGAATAACTATTGCCTGAGCTTCCTGAAGTTGAAACAACCCGTCGTGGGATACTTCCTCATATAAAAGGGAAAAAAGTATCCCGCGTCTTAGTTCGACAAAAACAGTTAAGGTGGCCAATACCTTTATCCCTGAGCATAGAATTACCGACACAACGAATCTTGGCGGTTCGGCGGCGCGGAAAATACCTATTGATTGAATCTGAAAATGGTAACCTGCTTATTCATCTTGGAATGTCAGGCAGTCTACGAATACTTAAAAAACAAAACCCGCCAGCTAAACATGACCATGTAGATATTTTATTCGACGACAAGTCGCTGTTGCGTTACACAGACCCTCGCCGGTTTGGCTGCATACTTTGGCAACATGACAGCTTCGAAAGTCACCCGCTGATAAAGCATATGGGGCCTGAGCCACTCGAAAACGAATTCAATGCCAACCATCTTTATCGGCAGAGCAGAGCACGCAAAGCTTCGATAAAAACATTCATTATGGATGGAAAGATAGTCGTCGGTGTAGGAAACATTTATGCCAATGAAGCGCTTTTCATGGCAGGCATCAGCCCGAAACGTGCGGCAGGGAAAATTTCTTTATTACGCTATGAAGTATTGGCCCATTGTATTAAGAAAATTTTAGCTACTGCGATACAAGTTGGCGGAACGACTCTAAAAGATTTTACTAATAGCGACGGAGAACCAGGTTATTTTAAACAAGCTTTGCAAGTCTACGGTCGTGGCGGGGAACAGTGTATGGGCTGCAAACAAGAGTTAACAGAGATTCGACTTGGCCAGCGCAGCACAGTTTACTGTAAGAATTGTCAGAAATAGCAAGTGATTGTAAGTTGATTCCTTTTATTCTCCAGACATAGCTACTGCTACTGACGGGTGTACAAACTTGGATATATCACCGCCGTAAGAAGCTATTTCTCTTACCAAAGTTGAAGAAATGTAGGACAAGTGCTCAGCAGGTGCCAAAAAGACGGTCTCTATATCCGGCGCTAGTACTCGGTTCATTCCTACTAATTGGAATTCATACTCAAAGTCGGCAACAGTGCGCAAACCCCGCAGAATAATATTAGCATCACATTTTTTTACAAAGTCAGTCAACAAAGTATCAAAAGGCTTTACTTCGACATTATCTACGTGTGCCAATACTTCTATGGCCAATTCCACGCGTCGCTCATTCGCTAAGGTATTGTTCTTTTGCCTATTGGTGCCGACTGCGACGATAATTCGATCAAACAAGTGAGATGCTCGTTCAACCAAATCTGTATGGCCATTGGTAATTGGATTAAAAGTTCCTGGGTATACTGCGATTTTCATAATAGTTGCGCCCTTTGAATTGCCTACATTCTAGCTAATTGACCTTAGTTGCTCAATCGGCGGAGCCGTCTATCGGCTCTTCGCTGGTTTAATCCTCAATAAATCGGAGAATTCGGTGCTCAAGCCAATTCTCGGCTGAACCACAAATAAAACCAACATGGCCGCCATTTGAACTCAGGTCCATGGAAACATTAGCTGGAAGTGAGGCTATACTCGGCAGAGAGGACACAGGTATTAATGGGTCATTCGCACTTTGAACCAGTAAAGTATCTGTTTTAATACTACTTAAGAAGCTATTACTAGAACAGCGCTCATAATAATCTTCTGCATCGACGAAACCATGCAAAGGGGCAGTTATCTTGTCATCGAATTCCCAGATGTTTGAGATCCCCGCAAGACTTCCCAACGATTCAATTCGCTCCAGTTCTGCAGAATTACCAATGGCCCTAAAATATTCATGCTTCTTTTTGAAATCAATTGCGAGTCTGCGAACAAAATACTTCCCGTAAAGCTTGCTCATACCATTCAACATTGCTTGCGAACAATGAGTTAAAGAAAATGGTGTCGAAACAGCTACCGCTTTTTTAATATTTTCCTGCCCTTGGCTCTCACCTAAATATTTGAGAATTACATTAGCTCCTAGTGAGTATCCTACCAAAACAAAACCATGTTCAGGATACTGTGACGATAGTTGTGAAAACACAGCATCGACATCTTCAGAAATACCAGAATGGTAAGCCGTCGCAAGGCGGTTAAAGTCCCCACTGCAACCTCTAAAATTCATTGTTACACTCGCAATTCCTTGTAAATTGAGGAGAGTTTGAAGAGAGATTATGTAAGCGGACCGGGAACATCCACAAAGGCCATGTAGAATGAGCACGATAGTTTTATTGTTGGATTTTTTGGGATCTATTTGTGCCGACCAATCGAGATCTATAAAATCTCCATCGTCGAGCTCGATGCGTTGGCGACTTTGAGAAACTACTTTGGGTTTAAAAACTCGCCTCCATAAAGTTTGGCTATGTCCGTCTCGCAACCACCAAGCTGGATTAAACTTCTTATTAGAAGTATCTTTAATAGTGCCATTTATCATTATTAATTATCTTTCCTTTCAAATAGATAAAAATACACTTGCCCTGCTTTCTTAGATTTCAGTTCATTCCACGAATCTGGAATCAACTCCCATCTCAGTTGCTCCGGTGATTCCAAATATATCTTACTCTCATTTTTTAAGCAGCCACATTCCTCTAACATTTTACAGTAAGAATACAAACCACTTTTAGTAAATGGAGGATCTAAAAATACAATCTCGAATTGCACCTCTGTGCCTTGAATTTTTTCTAGATATTGCTGAGCATTTATTTGATAACAAAACGAATTTTTAATATCTAGCAAGGTCAAGTTTTTCCCTATTGCTTTTGCCGCTTGCGTATTACTCTCTATAAAAATTACGCTGGCGGCGCCTCGCGAGGCCGCTTCAAAACCAAGAGTGCCGCTGCCAGCAAAAAGATCAAGGCAGTTACTATTCGGCACACTATTTCGCAGCCAATTGAACAAGGTTTCACGAATACGGCCTGTCGTTGGCCTTAAGCCTAGCAGGTCTGGAAAACTGACCTTGCGGCTTCTAAATTTCCCGCCAATTATTCGCACGGTATTTCGGTAAGCTGGCACTGCTACTATTCCTGCTGCAGAGATCTAGAAATTGAATATTAAACCATACAGCTATTGAGGCAATATGTTAATTCAAGCCCTCAACCTGATAGCCCCTGTGTCGCCAGAAACCGACAAGTGATAACATAGCGAGCCCGATACCTTATGCCCTAGAGAGTTAGTAAGCGATGTTTGGTTTTAGTAACAAAGATAAACCCGCAAACCAGAGCAAAGAGAAAACTACAGATTCAGAATCTCGCTCAGAATCCAAGCCAAACTTCCAAGCGTCCGCAGAATTGGAATTAGGTTTTTTTTCTCGTCTAAAATATGGACTGAGCCGCACTCGTGGTCGTCTCAGCGAAGGCCTAACTGATTTAGTCTTAGGCGAGAAAAAAATTGATATCGACTTATTAGATGAGATAGAAA
>CAWKZI010000271.1:0-4301 GCA_963854365.1 Gammaproteobacteria bacterium | reverse complement strand
CTTGGCGATCAAATTGTAATGACACCAGCTTTTTGGGGTGGAGAACCAGTAGTCGCCGAAGTTGGAAAATATCCTGGCAATACCATTATGCAAGAAGAGCAGGATTTGGGCCTCGAATTAATGCAGTCGCTAAGTGCCTCTCAGCAACGGCAAGCCACTATAAATCCGGAAAAAACACGTAACAATCAAATTGCAGCTGCTAATCAGGACAACTTAACTCTCGACTATGAGGGAATAGCGGGACGTGATTTAGACAGCGCACAAAAACTTCAACTGCTCGCGGTGATTCGAGCCTTTGTTGGTAATCTGCGTGATCCTCATGCTAAGGTCAATATGGAAGAGATCGGTCAACATATTGATGAAACTCATTTCGCTTGGGTCGGCGGCGACGAAGACGATGCGATATTCTACTACCGCGTACATAGCCCTGTAGTGCTTATAGAGTTCGATCATCAAGGTCCTGTGGGAACGCTAAATAAGAATCCAGCAGGCGTTCCAAGTCGTGATCATATACATACAATAATTCGCACGCCGAATGGCAACGATTACGGTAAGGATTTATTAGCTCAGCATCTAGCTGCACAATCACATTAGGGGAAAGCTTTAATTAATGCAGGTTACTTTGAGTTTCTGACCTATCAATAACGAGGATTTAGCTCATGTCATGCCGTTCGTTTGTGTATTGCTCTGACACGACCTTGCCTCATCCAGATTTGTAGAAACAGTTAATGAGAAAACTAATCACCTAAGCGCGAATCCTGAGCGCTATAAAACGGCGATTAAGATTCCTACCCATGAGATCGATTTGAATAAAGAGATTATTTACTTATGAAATTACCTCGAGCTTCTTCTTTTTCGGGTACTATTTTTACCATCCTCGCTCCAAGGCTATCTTTGTTTGCTGTTATTGGTGGGTTGTTCTGTTCAAGCAGTATTTTTGCTCAGTCTCCCAATGCCTTTGGAATTCCTACCGTAGAAATCAGCAACCCTGCGGCTAATATCGTTGCAGTGCCGGGGTCCCGTGGGCAGGGCTGGCTAGGGCAAGGCCGCTCTGAAGTGATCGGTCGTCATGGCATGGTCGCTACCAGCGATCCTTTGGCTGCTCAGGCCGGGTTGGAAATTTTGCAACAAGGTGGCAATGCAATAGATGCAGCAGTTGCTGCAGCTGCCGTATTAGATGTGACTTCTCAAAATGATACAGGCATCGCTGGTGATTTATTTGCCTTGGTCTACAGCGCTGAAGACAAAAAGCTTTATGCACTTAATTCTGCAGGTTGGGCGCCAACAGGGTGGACGCCGAAATTTTTTAAAGAAACACTCGGTTTAGAAAGAGTGCCAGGCACTGGTGTAAATGCAGCGACCGTCCCTGGAGCAATTTCAGGTTACGATGCGCTTTTAACTCGCTTTGGCACCATGGGTTTTCAAGAAACTTTTGATCGAGCTGCACAGCTTGCCGAAGAAGGATGGGGTCAAGCAGAGCGACGTCACCGCGACCTGCTTAGCGTTATCGATAAGCTCAGAGACGATGTAGATTCGAATTCAATATTTCTGCAAGATGGCGAAGCGCCAGCGTTATACAGCATCATTCGAAACCCCGATTTGGCTAGCGCGCTTAGGCTAATTCAGGCAGAAGGTAGAGATGCCTTCTACAACGGCGCGATTGCTGATGCCATCGTGGAAAAAGTTCAGGCAGAAGGTGGAGTCATGAACCATGCTGATTTAGCAGAGTATGAATCAGAATGGATCGAGCCAATATCGACGAACTATCATGGTTACGATATTTTTCAGCTACCTCCGCCAGGACAAGGGTTTGCAGCACTGGAAATGCTAAATATCCTTGAAGTTTGCGCTCCTGTGCATAATTTAAATTTATCAGCTCTTGGCCCTGCGAATGCGAACTACTGGCACTTCATGGTTGAAGCAAAGAAATTAGCTTATTCTGATTTGCAGGCTTACAACGGCGACCCTTTGTTTTCCGATATCCCAGTAGAGAAGCTCTTATCAAAAAGCTATGCGGCAACTCTCTGCGATCGAATTGACATGAATGTCGCTTCAGAGCCCTCCATTAAAGGCGGCTTGGATGGTGGCACTATCTACCTTACTACAGCAGACCGTTGGGGCAACATGGTTTCCTTTATCCATAGTATTTTTTCTGTTTATGGCAGTGGCGCGACTATTCCTCCTTACGGCATGATGTTGCACAACCGAGGGGTCGCGTTCTCATTAGAAGAAGGGCACCCCAATCAGGTTGCCCCCCGTAAGCGACCATTTCATTCCATCATCGCTGGCTTCGTCATGAAAGATGATGAACCGCTGATGACATTCGGCAACATGGGAGGTTCGGTTCAGCCGGAAACTCATGCACAACATATGGTAAATGTTATTGACCATGGCATGAATGTGCAGATGACGACCGATGCTGCGCGCTTTACCCATGGGCAGAGTTCAAATATTTTGTCGCTGGAAAGCTCTCTTTACGAGTTAGTAGGAAATGCGTTGAAAGCGAAAGGTCACCGAGTTTCATCAGTGGATGGTAGTCGCGTTGGTGGCTATCAAGGTATCTTATTTACCAAAGATCCATCAATGGCTCTACCCACTTATTCTGAGCAAAGCATCATCGAGGACCACCCAGTGAATGGAATATATCGTGCCGGGTCCGATCATCGTAAGGACGGACAGGCTGTAGGCTGGTAGAATCGTTCAAAATACAGTAATTCACAGCGATAATTGGACCCGAGATGCTTAAAGTAGCGGAAGCATTAGCATTGGCAGAAATTGAAGATACGGAAGCTCTAGCTAACCGTGCCTGTCATTTGCGTGATAACCACCACCGTAATGTTGTGACATATTCCCGTAAGGTCTTCATTCCTCTTACTTATTTATGCAGAGACGTCTGTCACTACTGTACTTTCGCGAAAACCCCCAAACGAATAGATCACGCCTATCTGTCCATTGAGCAAGTCCTTGAGCTGTGCCGAGAAGGCGCTGAATACGGCTGCCAGGAAGCGCTTTTTACTTTGGGAGAAAAGCCAGAATTACGCTATAAGGCGGCTCGCGAGGCATTAGCAGAGCTTGGCTTCGCCAGCACATTGGAATATGTCGAAGAAGTAGCTGGAAAGGTCTTGTCAGAAACAGGGCTGTTACCTCACATCAACGCCGGTAATATGACCCGTGAAGAGATGCTGCGGATGCGCGAAGTGAGTGCTTCCATGGGAATCATGTTGGAGTCGGCTTCCTCTCGACTCTGCGAGAAGGGCATGCCGCACTATGGCTCTCCCGATAAAGATCCTGTGGTTCGATTGGAAACTTTACGCTTAGCAGGTGAATTGGACGTGCCATTCACTACCGGAATTCTAATTGGTATAGGCGAAACGCGTCTAGAGCGTATTGAATCTTTTTTGGCGATACGTGATCTGCATGAACGTTACGGACACATACAAGAAATTATCGTACAAAATTTCCGCGCCAAACCTAATACTAAAATGTCGCAAGCGCCGGAGCCCGGTCTTAATGATTTGCTTTGGACTATAGCGGTAGCAAGAATAATTTTTGGCGCTGAGATGAATATTCAAGCACCGCCAAATTTAAGCCCCGGTGTATTACCAAAGTTAGTAGCAGCAGGTATAAATGACTGGGGAGGTGTTTCGCCATTAACACCTGACCATGTAAACCCCGAAGCACCATGGCCGCATCTCGACAAGCTAGCTCAAGAAACAGCAGCTGCTGGTAAATTTTTAGAGCAGCGCTTAACAATTTATCCTGATTTTGCTAAAGAACCTCAACGATGGCTTGATACAAAGCTCCGCAGTGCAGTAATGCGTCATGCAGATAGCAGTGGCTTTGCAAAACGAGATGCATGGTCTCCCGGTGAATTAAACTCACCGCCAAACCTGGACAAAAAATTAATTACTCAAGCAGTATTAACAACTTCTGTATCAGCGCGCGTAAAGACTATTGTTGATAACTGTATAGCAGAAGACCATATTGGCGAGAATGATATTGCTTTCTTGTTTGAAAGCCGTGGCAGTGATTTTTCCTATATAACTCAGCGAGCTAATGCTCTGCGAGAAAAGTTAAATGGAAAAACAGTAAGCTATGTAGTTAACCGAAATATTAATTACACCAATGTTTGTTATTTCAAATGTCAGTTCTGTGCTTTTTCTAAAGGTAAGGCCAGTGAAAATTTACGTGGTAAACCCTATGACATTAGTGCTGATGAAATAGCTCGTCGTTGCAAGGAAGCTTGGGATCGCGGTGCCACAGAAGTCTGTATGCAGGGTGGCATTCACCCTGATTACACC
>CAWKZI010000270.1:0-4302 GCA_963854365.1 Gammaproteobacteria bacterium | reverse complement strand
TATTGGCGTCTGATAAAACTTACTCTATAAATATTCCTGTGGGTGCAGTACAGGATACTAGTGGGAATAATTTTGAAGAAGTAATCGAATATGAATTTAAAACTCAAATCGATGTCGCCTTCATGTTGCATGGATATAACGGCACTACTCTTTACGAAACAACCGACTCCTTTACAGCTCAAGCTGAATTAACTATGACCCAGATGGGCTTGCTCAGCTTTAACCGACTGAATTCTTATAGAACCCATATGCTGCCTACTAGCACTCGTGATGGTGAATATGCCCAATCAAAGGCAGAAATAGAAGCCATCGATTCAGCTCTCGATAATTGGGGCTCAGACGATGTGCTCTCAAATTTTTATTATGAAAATAAGCTCAATCCAAATGCTTTGCAGAACCCTACACCCGAGCAAATTAGTGTTCTTACAGCCTTAAGGCTGTGGCTGGTGGAAAATGAAAAGGGCGCGGTCAACTGGAAAGATACTGAGCTTGGGGAAGAACATTACGAATGGATTTTTGAAAAGGTCTTTCGAGCATGTTCTCCTGCGGTTCGCTTCATGCTGGACGGGCTGCGTATGCCAGCGGGTTTTGACGTAAAGGAATACAGGGCTATCTCAATAATATTGTCTAGTGATGATTCCTATAACGCGGGTGCGGCTGCTTCTAGTTTTAATAGTTGGGGAGGAAAGCACTGGAATATTTCTAATTCAGATGGCGTTGAATACACACAATACCAACCTTTCTTTTTCGATGATCATAGCGATACATCCGGCGGAGCCGGCGGCTTGAGCCTTGAAAAAATTAAGATAGTAAATGCAAAGGTTGACGTGCACGAGCTCATACATACTCAAGGCGGAGGCCACGACCAAGACCCTAGTTGTATTTCACCTTATTCAGTGATGGGCGCGTGCGATACAGGGGACTTTTTTACCTATCCAATTTATAACAGGATTTATATTATGGGGTGGCTACCAGAGACGGCTGTAACGGCTAATCCTTCGTTGGTACAAGACAGTTACAATGCAACTGATCCCACCAAGAAATACCTCTTGAAGTTGGGTGACTTCCGATACCAAGAATTATTCAATGGCTCTTGGTACCAGTACAGAGTGCCATCCTTCGCAAAAACATTGGAATCATGTAAGTTGAGTGCAGGAACTTTTGGGGACGATGGAAATTCTATAGACCCGTTAGGGACTTGCGGACAGTTAGTGGTCGATAAGTCGTGCATCGTATCAAGTTCTTTCTACGATAATGAACTTAAAATGAACGTGACTATGCGAGATTTTCAGGCATGCGAATTCATCGATGTTGAAAATGACCTATCTAGCGAATTATTTGCGAAATTTCTAAGTAGACTAGACGGAAGTGCACAAGACTATAGTGGCGCGGTAGACAGACAGGCGCTTTCAATGGAGCAAACCGATGATGCAGCTAGGCAGGCTCTAAGTAATTAAATTTCTATATGAGAATTTGAATACAGCTATTCAGTTTTATTCAAATTTTGAAAAATCCTTGCAACGGTCGCTTCAGCACTCTCAAAATATTCCCGCCGGCGCAGTACGAAAGGGCTACTTTTCCACTCTGGAATCGTTTTGTTTATAGTGGAGGTAGTAAATCTCTGGTAGCCCCAGAAGGTTGAATAACAACATAAATACGAACCAATTAAACTCACCAGATTTAGCTGCTTTCCAACATGCCTTTACAGTCCAATACGCCTCCCAAATAATCAAGATCAAAATAATTAAAATCAACATCCACATATGATCCCCCCATAGACCTTTAGCTTATCGACCTATTATCTGCATCGCAAAGAAATTAAAAAAAAACAAGATACCTTTTTCATTCCTATTACACTTTTCTGTAAAAACAAATAATCAAAAGATACCCGTCATCGTAAGAGAGACAATAGGACCTGAGCGGTAACATTGGTCTTCAATCTCTTTAATGATACCGCTAGAAATACGACCAACGAAGCGGTGGCGTTCACGACACATCTTTGCTTTCTCAATGATCTGCTGAGCCTCCAACCGGAAAGTCATATTCTGAGGGCTTATCCATTCCAGAAATGCACCCCAAAATGGGTCTCCGCTCCCATATTCAATATCGTCAATATCGTACCTGAGTCGCCCACCATCGAAACTATCTTGCACGTTCATGCCGTAATTAAGATTTAAGTTTGGTAAATCATGCCTAAATGCCAAATTGGTCCTGCCACGCCAGCTGCCCATCATTCTTCGTTCAACGCCTAAGATCGGATCGATTATTTTGGAATCTTCCACAGTTGAGCGCGCTGTAATAAGCAAGTTTGGCAATCCAAGCATACGCATACGAATGCTTGTTCTGACTTCAAGTCCATACTTCTCGCCATCACCGATATTCCCATTAGCGCTTTGTAATTGGTTCTCATTAACTGTGACGTCCATGCGCTCTATTCGATCATGCCAATCTTCGTAATAGAGCCTTCCGCTGACTACTCCAATGTCATTAGGTAGGCGGTATTCAGAATTAATCTCATAGTTCCAATACCATTCTTGCCGCAGATTAGCGTTGCCAGCTTGAACATTTGAATCTTCATCTTGGTCATCCGTGGCAGCAACAAAGTCATTAAAGGTTAATTGCTCTACAACCTTTTCAATGGAGCCTCTCAACTGAAGTTGGGGTGTTAAATCATATCTAAAATCTACTTTAGGTTTAACAAAGTCGAAATTACGTTCTTTCGAGATATCTCCTCTTTGTTTTATCTGCGATTCTTCATACAAGACCGATGTCTCTAGGGACATGCGTGGGCTAATGATCCAATTATGAATAAGGAAGGGTTCATAGCGCATTTCTTCGACAGTCGAGTTAGCATTGTTTACAGGCATGGGAATAAGGCCTCCCAACTGGGGAGAGGGAATCCCACTAGCTCCGGATAATCCCAAAGCCAACTTAGAATCTAAAATAGTCTGTGCTCTTTCAGCGCCGATCTCTATATCCTGACTTTCAAAAATATCAAATGTATAGGAACCTCGAACAATACGTTCTGTGCTATTACTCCATGAATCAAGAAAAAGATTTTTCTCTTTCGAAGTTTCGCTCAAAATATCATAACGCTCTCTAGTATCCGCTCTCTCGAGGGCGTTCGAAATGAATAAAACTTTCCACCGACTCCCGGCATCTGTGTTGAACTCATAGTCACCGCCAATTTCCCAATTTTTGTATATTCCTGGCGCAGTTTCCACTTGGAAGCTCTCGATATTTGGTGTGACTTTTAAGTCTGTAGTTTTTCTCAATGTATCGCTCGTGTGCGTGCCATCGGTCCAGGTCGCATTAAATCTAGCACTACTATTTGAATTTATTTGATAGTCAAGATTTGTACTGACTCCTCCGCCCCGAGGGTCTCTCTTTCGAACTTCAAGAACTTTGTCGTTCGGCGAAAAATCACCTAATACCGAATACTCCCTAGTTAAGGTATAAAAATAGGGGTCGTATCCTCTAAGGCTCGCTTGAAAATTCAATCCGCCTGTTTGCCCACTATAGGACAACACAGCGCGCGGTCTTACAGTATTATCACGAGAATGCTCAGCGCCGAAGTCGTATTGCAATGAGGACTCACTTAATTCTTCATTCAGCACCACATTTATAACTTGTCCGCTGCCCCTCACATCGAGCTCCCCAGAAGTGCCACGGATAATTTCTATACGACTTACTTGCTCTGACGTAATCCGGCTTAACTGACTACCAGTACTGTTGTTTTTGCCGGCAGTCCTCTTACCATTGATTAGGATTTCAATAGCGCTGCTCCCACTGCCAAATCCTCGTCCGCTGCCACCTGAACCTGGCGAACGCCCGCGTGAACTGCTTCTACCTCCGAAACCACCCATATTTCCAAGATCAAGCCCAGGAATTCGATCAAGCATATCTTGAGCAGTAACTGGGGACCATTCAGAAAAATAACTGGCTGGATATCTAACAGTTGATTCTTCACCCACATTCTCTTGCGCAAAGGTAAACTGTACAACGCTGATTAAAATCAGCGAGGAAAGCATGATGAAAAAACGGAGGGATCGATACATCAAAAAACCTCTAATATTTTTTTAAAGCTTAAATCTACTTTTAACAAAACTAATGAACTAGCTATCATTCTCTCAATAGAGACTTACTGTATCGGCCAATTAGTCCGACTATTTTTCTTTTTAAAATTCGCTATAAACCTTGGTGAGGCAATATCAGTGGATGCCCGCAAGCTCCCCGGGGCCTATATTTGAATCGGCCTTGATCTATAGGGAAAATAAATATCCGCATTAACAGCACCGAAAA
>CAWKZI010000269.1:0-4310 GCA_963854365.1 Gammaproteobacteria bacterium | reverse complement strand
TAGCCACAGGTATTGCAAAAATAAAGAGAAGCAAAGCGGCTGTTCCTAAATGCCGAGATGTCTGCAATGTAAGTTTTTGTTGATTCATTGTTGTCTCCGAATCTATGTGATTGCGTCTTAGTATCTAAGATCAAATTGGCGCTAATTCTTGTGCGACCCTTAATTTAGATCCGATCGCCTCCTCAAGATTGACAAGATATTCTCGGTGAGGCTTGAATACTGGTCTGTGAAGCTCCGAGTCAAGAACACAATAACACTTATTGCTTCAGTCAAGAATACTCGCTGAATTCTCTTTGTTGCGCAGCATCAAGGCTGTAATTTGAAGGTATGTAATATTGCGAAGTAAAGGGCTTGCTTGCATGAGGTTATCTATTTATGCGACTCTCAATTGACAGAAGAGCTCAATGATACACCTGATAAAGAGGCCCTTCATCAATGATTCGCGCTAATTAAGTTATCTACTCTGTCAAGCTTACAGACGCTGGTTCGCTCATAGAAGATTCGGAAGTCAAGCTCATAACTCTTGCCTTACATTGGCGAGAAGAAGGCTTGAATTTTATACAATACCTGAGAACCAAACATAGAAATATAAATAAGAATAGGAAGGATGTTATGTCAGCTATCGAGAACTATTTCGCTAAATTTTTAGTAGCTATGATTTTATTGATGGCTTCACTTGGAGTAGCTGCGCAATCCAATGTTCAACAGGTGGTTGCTCATACTGAAGCTCAAGCACTGGCGGGTAAGCAGATTTATGAAATTAATTGTGCGAGCTGCCATGGTATAAATCTTGAAGGTGCCGCTGTCGTACCAAATTTGTCAGGTGAAGATTTTGTCACTCGGTGGAGTGGTGAACCACTCAACCAACTTGCATTAGAACTTCGTAGGATGCCCCCTGGCCCCTCTGCCGGGCTGAATGATGAAGACTACGAAGACATCGCGGCTTATATTCTTTCCTACAATGGGGTGAATCCAGAATCTGAAGCGTTAACGGGTGGAGTTGATTTTCAATCAGGTGAATTGTTGCCAGATATGACAGACGGTCAACAGGTGATTGTCAAAAATATGATTGCTGATGGCGCGGCGGTGATTCTGGAAAAGCTAAGCCCGGTAACAGACGAAATGCTTAACAATCCACCGGATTCAGACTGGCTTCTTTGGCAACGTAGCTATGATAATCAAGGTTTCAGCAGCCTTGATCAGATTGACAAAAAAAATGTGGCGGGGCTTTCACTAGCCTGGCGGTTACCTTTGCAAGAAGGCGTGAATAATCCCGGTCCTATTGTTCATGATGGCGTAATGTTCTTTTTTGCCTATCCCGATACAGTTCTGGCTATTGATGCGGCTACTGGCTCGCTTTTGTGGCGTTATGAGCATGATTCGGCTGTGCCTTCAAGTCAGAAAAAGGGAATCGCACTTCATGGAAATAAAGTTTATGTGCCTACATCTGATTTACATGTTTTAGCGCTTAGTGCAAAAACCGGAGAACTCATTTGGGATCATGAAATTGAAACGGAAAATGGGCTAACTGGTTATCATCTGCGTATGGCTCCTTTTGTGGTCGGGGATACTGTCATGCAAGGCATTACTTCTTTGCGAGTATCCAAAGGTGCTTGGGTGCTCGGCCTAGATACCGAGACCGGTGAACAAAAATGGCGATTCAACACTATTCCCAGGCCAGGGGAACCTGGAGGGAATACGTGGAATGGTTTAACCATGGAAGAGAGAAGTGGCGGCTCGGTTTGGAATGCAGGTGCCTACGATAAGGAACTTAACTTGGTCTATTTTGGAGTTGCTCCTACCTACGATACAGGGCCATTGCTGTACCCGGTAAACCGTGACGGTATTACCAACGAAGCACTCTACACAAACGCTACTATTGCACTAAATCCGGATACAGGAGAGTTGGTGTGGCACTACCAACATTTGGCGAATGACCAGTGGGATTTAGATTGGGCATTCGAACGACAAATCGTCAACATTCCCTTCGAAGGCAAAATGCGTAAGGCTGTAGTCAATATTGGCAAGCTCGGTATTCTAGATGCCGTCGACGCAGAAACTGGCCAGTACCTTTTCTCAATGGATATGGGATTGCAGAACGTAGTCTCTGAAATTGATTCGGTGACAGGTTACAAGACTATTAACCCCGACACGATACCTGATCCGGAATCGACAAGGCTAATTTGCTCCAATCACTATGGTGCTAAGAGTTGGCCTCCTTCAGCTTATAATCCAAATACGAAGCGTTTGTTTATTCCCCTGAATGAGGCGTGCATTATAGCCAGTACTGAAGGTTATCAAGTAGTGACCTCTGGCGTGAATTTTACAGCTGCACTTTTTCCAGATAGCAACGGAAGAATGGGAAGAATTCAAGCAGTTGATTTAGGAGAGCAGGAATTCGCCTGGCGTCATAGGCAACCCAGTCCAATAATTAGTTCGATCCTAGCTACTGCCGGTGGATTAGTTTTTGCCGGTGATTTGAATCGTTCCTTCAAAGCTCTTGACGCGGACAACGGTGAAATTCTTTGGGAAACTATATTGGACGATGTGCCAAGTTCGACTATAGTTACTTATGCGGTAGATGGTAAACAGTATCTCGCGTTAGGTGTAGGTCAAACCGGTTACCATGTTAACGACTGGAATCGAATCTATGAGCGCTTTGCAGAGGAAGAAGGCATGCCACGCAATGATACTCCGAAGGGTGGCGCTGCGATTTGGGTTTTTTCATTGCCGTAGTGGAGTTTCCCAGAGTTCACTAGAATGGTATTTAGTGGAGGTGGGGGGAACCAATTAGCCTGAAAGACCTTTTTAACCCTCCGTTTTCACTACATCATATCACTCAAACACTTCGCTTCTATCACGTACAATCTAATAAACTATGTAAAAATAATCAATCAAAATTCTATAACCAAATTAGTAGTCTTCGAATCCTCTCTACATCAAAATCGTCCACCAAAACTACCTACCCGCTCGTCATTAAATAGAAAATTAGGGGGCGGGGGTCGAAAGCTGCGTTAGATGGTGGTGATGTGTCCGGCAATGTCCCATAAATGTCCCATTACTTAGAACCAGACGGTTCGTGCTAAGCAAATATTGTCCTAACTCATTGATTTATATGGTGCCCGGGGCCGGAATCGAACCGGCACGGTGTTTCCACCGAGGGATTTTAAGTCCCTTAATAGATTCTCTGTATGCCCCACTCCCCGCTATACACCCTATTATAGCTGCCTTATAAGACACCATTATACACCGTAGAAGGATTTTATAGGTAGTCCAAAGGTAGTCTAGTTAGGAATTAGACGTATGAGCGCTTGGGGGTGCCCCTCTTTCGAGGCCGGGGGTGCCCTTTGAGTCTTGCGTGACCGTTACGGTAGCCGCCCAGTCTTACTAGAGACGGATTTAGGGATCAAAGCCTTCCAAAAATAGGTGCTGATAAGTTAAGTTTGAGGCGTTTCATTGTACCCTTACCTATCCACGCATTTGTACTTCGCTGGCACCCGGGTGCAAACTCGCTGTTGCGCTAGGCAGGCTATCCATGCGTTTAAACCACGCGTCTAAGTTTGGCAGATCACTATCTAATGGCTGGCCGACATCTTTGCAAAAGTCCATGCAGCAGTACAACACAATGTCAGCAAAGGTAAGTTTATCTCCGGCAATATAATGGCGACCAGCGATTAGGTTGTCCATCCATTCACGGGCATCTCTGGCTTTAGCTTTTAATCCGTCAGCCGCTTCAGGGATGCAGTAAAGACGCTCACGGAACAGATCGATGCCATCGGAATAGCGAAAGCCGTTGTACATGTGTTCGGTAATCGCTAATTCTACGCGACGGATCCATTGACGCGTGTTCGCACGCTCTAAAGGGTTGACACCAATTAGCGGCTTGTCCGGATGAATCTCATCCAAGTATTCGCATATAGCCGTGGTCTCAGCGATCACCGTACCGTCATCGAGTTCCAGGGACGGCATTTGCCCGCCCGGGTTTTTTTTCGTATAGGCTTCGCCACGATTTTCGGCACCCATCAGATCGTGCTCTTCAGTCGGCATCTCGATTCCTTTTTCGATCATCGCCATTCGAACGGCGCGCGGGTTTGGACCGAATGAATTTAGTAATTTCATTTATTACCCCTCATCTTTTAGTTGCGCAGTGCTGATCAGACGTTTATCAGAACGTTCATGATCTCATTGCAAATTGTATATTGGTAATAGGCAGAACCGAGAACTGTTGCGAATAGATACATAACATATGGTTGCTCGCTTTGACAGAATCGTGAGCCAACTCGTTCTAGCCTAAATCTTACCATATTGAC
>CAWKZI010000268.1:0-4323 GCA_963854365.1 Gammaproteobacteria bacterium | reverse complement strand
TCGTCAACGGAGAATCGCAACATTACCCAACCTTCGACTCCCTGAGTTTGCGCTCTCATGGGATAGAGGGGTTCGCTGGCTTGTCTGGCAATTAGACCTCGGGTAAAGCTTGGCGGTGCGACTGAAGTATCAGTAATTCCAGTAGTGTTCGTTTGCCTCTCCACATTCAATGAGCTGCAGGCCGACAGAAATAGGAATCCACCCAAAAGAGGGAATCGTCCTTTTTTGGCCCCTACACCTTGTTGCTTAATGTAACTTGGTTGCTTCATCGCTTCTGTTTTTGACTCTTTGGATAATAATTTATCATGCTTATTTTTAAGAGCAATCTATTTAGAAAGTTGTTCTTACTTTCAATGACAGTTCGAGACCGTTGCCGTTGCAATAATCTTCTATTTCCTCGACTTTGCCAGCAGCTGTGGCTCCAAGGAAGCGAGTTCGAGTTCGACAATATTGATTGTCGGTTAAGTTGTTTGCTTCGAGTCTGAAAGTGTAATTGCCAAATGCTTTTTTCTCGATAAATCCGGACATGTTTGGATGGTTCTTTCGTTCTTCGATATCAATAATGTCTATTTCTTTTCTACCACTACTGCCATTTGAGTTATGCGAGTAGAAAAGCCCGTAGCTGAACCCTAAATTAGTTACATCGTGTCGATAATTTGACCGAGCTGACCATCGGCCATTATTACGCTGGCGCCGCATGGTACCAAGAAATGGATCAAGAACTTCTGAGTCTCTTAGCCCTATACCTGTTGAAAATAATGCGTTTTCAAGACCTAAGGCATCTAGTTTGGTGGATACATCGAGGTTTAAGCCATAGCGTTTGCCATCACCGATATTACCTCGAGCAGATTGCAGATCGTTGGGAGTGAGGGATACATCTACCTTATCGATAACGTCTTCAATATCCCGGTAGTAAAACTGCGAATTCACTACACCCAGATCGTTTGGTAAGCGTAGTTCCAGATTTAATTCATAACGCCAAGATTGTTCTTGTGCGATCTCAGGGTTTCCCGCCTGAGTATCTTGGTCTTCATCGGAGCCATCGACTGAGGCACTGAAATCAGAAAAGCTCAACTGGGAAACATCTTTCTCTATGCCGGCCCGCAGTTGTAAGCTGGGCGTGATATCGAATCGGTAATCAATTTTTGGTCGGACGAATAAGAAATCTCTGCTATTGGTTACATCACCGGACTGCTCGATCGTTGAGTCCTCCAATATCAATGAGCTTTCTAATGACATGCGTGAATTGATTTGCCAATTGTGTACTGCAAAAGATTCGAAACGAATTTCTTCCACGGTAGAGCCGCTGTTATCCACATTCACTGGTACTAAATTGCCGTAAGCAGGAGAAGGAGTCCCGTCTATATTCAAGCCCAGGCTGAGCTTGGAGTCGCGAATGGTTTGTGCGCCTTCAAAGCCGAATTCGATGCCTTGGCTCTCGTCGAGATCAAAGGTATAAGAAGTACGGGCAATACGCTCTCTGTCGCGGCCGAAGTTTCCCAAGAAGAGATTCTTGGTGGCGATGCCATTCTCTACATCGAAACGATTGCGATCGAACAAAAAGTCTCTGTCATTAACTATAAATAGAAAGCGATACTTGTTTCCGCTCGGGAATGAGTATTCATAGTCACCTCCGACTTCCCAATTATTTCGTTGGCTTTGATTATCTTCCGTTTGGATTCTAGTAGTCTGTGTGGCAATGTCTTTAATCGTTGAATATTCATCTGACTGCGCTGGTGGAATTCTGGATTCATAGAGAGCGTTGAATTGAATTATGCTGCGGTCAAATGTGTAGCCAAGATTAATACTGGATTGATACTCGGTTTCATCACGGGTGTTCGATTCTTTGCGTACTTCTTGTAGATTGAAATCAGGATCATAACTATATTCTTCGCTCTTTGAGGCGCGATAACGTGGGTCAGCTTCGAGGTGAAATAGATAGTTGAAGTTACCGGTTTGGCCGCTGAATGAAATCTGGCCGCCTGGGTCGATTGTGCCATCATGTAATCGATCAGTGCGCAGCTCGGCTGAGGTGCTGTTTCGAGAGGGTAAATCCAGCAAGACAATATTGACTACTTGGCCACCACTGCGGATGTCTAACTCTTCCGAAGTACCTCTAATAATTTCAATATAGGAAACTTGGTCTGCTGAAATTCGGCTTAGCTGGTTTTGGCCGGAGTTGTTCTTTCCGGTAGTACGCTGACCGTTGATTAAGATTTCTCCTTCGCCAGACCCCAGACCACGCCCATTATTTCCTCGACGACCCATTGCTAAACCAATACCGGGTATACGATTAATCATGTCACTGACAGACACCGGTGAGAAATCAGCGAAGTAGTCCGCTGGATAAATGATTGTAGAGTCGTCTGTGGGATTTTCGAGATTTACGATTTGCGGCTGAGCCCATAGCAGGGGGCTCGCCACGAGGGTAATGGCGGCGACCGTAAACTTCAAATTGGAATGCAGGGCTTTATAAATCATGGTTCTCTCTAGACGACGCGCATTGTATAGTTATGCACCTGCTTAGTCTGTAACAAATTGTAGGAAATAACGGGCGAATTCAGGCAGTTGCGCCACAATTGGACAACTCTTGTCACTATTGATCAGTATTTAAGATTTTCACTTAAAAATCGAATTATGGAATAGACTACCCATGAACTCAGCCCTTAGAACTGGGACCATTATTTGCATCGCGAGCAGTCATTTTTCCCAGCCGGGACAGGGCCTTTATATTTTGTCTTCAACAATTCAATAACAGGCGACCGAATATATCAGGAAATGATCACACCTAGAGTCCATTTTTTATTAGGTCCTGAAGTAATTTCTTTAAGCGGCTCTCCGGAACTCGGCTATGAAAACAACATAGGAATCACATACAGCAATGCTTCGCGAAACGAGTTTTGGGAAAAATAAGCAAGATCTAGGGAATGAGACTGCGTAGTAAATATTAAGTGGGAAAGGGCCAGCAGGTCTTCCCTGAATCTTAAGCAAAGCCGCGCATAAATGGACGTGGGCGAGCTTTCAGATTATTCTTCCTCTTCCTTTAGTCTTGAAGTTTAATTTGATATGAATTCTTTTATTTCTAGTATTAAGAAAATAGTGTCCTGTCTGGTACTGCTTACATCTTTTATTCTATTGACCCAGAAGTCAATTGCCCAAGAAGTAGGCGACCACCAATACACGTCCGAAGCGATCCAAGCGGGATCTCGTGTCTATACTCAGCAATGTGCTCTCTGCCACGGACCTCAAGGTGCTTTGGTGGATGGGGTTGATTTACGTCGTGGGCAATTCAAAAATGTGCGATCCGATGACGATTTGCGCAACGTTATTACTACTGGTGCTGCAGAAGGTCAGATGCCTGCTTTTAGTCTCCGGGCTGAGGAACTAAATGGAATAGTTGCGTTTATTCGAGCAGGTTTTGATCCGGAGGGTGTAGCTGTTCGAATTGGCGACCCTATGAGAGGTCGAGAACTATTTAACGGTAGAGGAGATTGTGCTAATTGCCATCGAGTTAATGGAGCGGGCCCCAGGACTGCACCGGACCTTAGTTCAATAGGAGCTGTAAGGACGCCGGCATCACTACAAAGAAATATGTTGGACCCAGCTACTGCACTGCTTCCTATTAATAGGCCTATTCGTATGGTGACGAGGAATGAAGAAACTATCGTCGGTCGACGCTTGAATGAAGATACTTATACTGTGCAGGTAATCGATTCCCAAGAACGACTTCGTTCAATCAGAAAATCAGATTTGGTGAGTTATGAGATAAGTGATGCCCCTTCGAAACAGCCAACAACCCTAAACAGTGATGAAGTCGCTGACGTCATCGGTTACTTACTGACATTGCGAGGCCTGTAATGAAATTCCTCAATAAATTCTCACTAGTTATTTTTGTTGTTAGTGGACTATTGGTCACTCATTCATCTGTTGCGCAAGTTCCCTATGAAAGAATTTTAAATGCAGCAGATGAGCCAGAAAATTGGTTAACTTATAATGGAGGCTATTTTGCGCAGCGGTATAGCGAGCTTGATCAGATAAACAGCGATAACGTAAATACTCTAGAATTAGAATGGGTTTTGCAGAATCAAGTTTTTGGTGCCTGGCAATCCAACCCCATTATCGTTGATGGAGTTATGTATGTAACAGAGCGCCCTAACAGTGTCATGGCTGTTGATGCGATTACTGGTAGAGTTTTTTGGAAATATCGACATGTACCTGCCGAGAATTCACTCGTATGTTGTGGTGCCAACAATCGTGGAGTAGCCGTACTCAATGACAAAGTTTATATGGGTACGCTCGATGCACGGTTAGTAGCCTTAGATC
>CAWKZI010000267.1:0-4332 GCA_963854365.1 Gammaproteobacteria bacterium | reverse complement strand
GGATCAAAAATATTCTGCTGTAGGTAATCAACCAATGACTTGCCGGAAATCCTTTCAACTAATAACGCTACATAGTCTGTTGAGCTTCCGTACTGCCAATCACTGCCTGGCTCAAAATTTAGTGGCAGGGACGCTCGTTGTATGAGGGTTTCTTCTAAGGTTGTGGCTCTGGGCAACAACTCCAGCTCTTCCGCAGTAAGAGCTTCTCTACTGGGATCAACACCTGCAGTATGGGCGAGTACATGGCGAATATTTATTGGAACTTTGGCGGGTTCTCGGTGAGACCCAGATTCATCAGTAACAATAATCTCTTTTCCTTCGAGTTCGGGTATCCAGTCTGTAATCGGATCGGTAAGCAGAAAATGACCTTCTTCATAGAGCATCATCAAAGCTGCGGAGACGATGGGTTTGGTCATAGACATAATTACAAAGATCGAGTCATCGGTCATGGGTTCGTCGGTTTCTTTATTCTTCCAACCCTGAGATTCAACATGGACCACTTTGCCATTGCGCGCGATCAAAGACACGGTACCCGCCAATTGGTCCTTATCGATATAGCGCTGCATCGCAGTAGATAGGCGCCCTAATCTCTCTGCTGATAAACCTACGCTTTCCGGGCTAGCTGTTGGGAAGTCATTAGTAAAGCCGGTGCCCGCGAATAAAGTAAAGGAAAATGCTGTGATCAGACCAACGGTTGACTTGAATGCGGGATGGAATTGCTTATTGTTGTTAGCTCGCATTACTTGCTCCTAATTAATTGGATTTTGCTGGCAGTATAAAGGACTATGCCGATATTTGACCAGCATAGCTAATTGCTGCATTCTCTCCGCCCTTCTTGGAATCGGAGCGAGTTAACGTATCTAATTTTGAAGGCCAGTTATCAGCATTGAGCGGGAAGCAATACAAAAGAGATTAATCGAGGAAGCTATGTCTGATCAAGAGAACGCCAGTTCAACCAGGCCAATATTCTTAAAGCCAGGTCACAACGCTGGGGATTTTGTGGAATCTCACAAGTGGAAAATTCTGCAAGAAGAGCCGGGTCTGGTCGAAGTAGATGTGCACCTTCCAGATCATTTGTTAAATCCTCGTAATCAGCTGTTTGGGGGGTTTACTGGAACCTACGTAGATATGATCGCGATCTACACCACCAGAACTTTGTATGCAGAGCAGAAAGCTTTTCAATGGTCATCAACTGTAAATATGAGAATCGATTATTTCGCTCCAGTCATGGGCCCAAGATTTATTCTGAAGGGCGAAGTAATCAAGGATGGCCGCTCAACTTGCCTTGTATCGACTCATTTTACTGATATGGCGGGAAATAAGCTGGTGTACTCGATTACTACATTGCTCAAAAACAAATAAACTTGCTAGCACAAATACAAAAAAGCCGATCAAAGGAATAGTCTTAGACCGACTTTTTAACTTCCGTTTTTCTTAAATAGCTTCAAAAGCCTTACGCAAGGCAGAATAAAGTTATTTAATGGGAGAACTTACATAGAGTATCCTTTTTCATCGTGGTCGCTGATGTCGCAGCCTTGTTGTTCTTGCTCTTCGCTAATCCTGATTCCAGAAGTTAACGCGCCAACCACTTTTAGCAGAACAAATGTCGCGATTGCAGTATAAATAGCTGTCGCAGCGATGCCGGTTAATTGGACGCCTACTTGAGAACCTATTGTCATGCCATCAGACAAACCATTGCCGCTAAAGATACCCAGATTTCCGGATACAAGAATACCAGCAAGAAAAGTACCCACCATGCCACCCACTCCATGTACAGGAAATACATCTAGTGAGTCATCAATCTTTAGGGTTTGCTTGAGGTACATGGTGGCATAGTAGCAAATCACTCCACCGCTTAAACCAACTAGCAATGCTCCAGCAGGCCCGACTGACCCTGACGCTGGGGTGATAGTTGCTAGACCTGCTACCATGCCTGTTATCGCGCCAAGACCGCTTGGCTTGCCAAACTTCAGCCATTCAATAACCATCCAAGTTAGTGCGCCAGTAGCTGCAGAGATATGCGTAACAAACATTGCCATACCTGCGGCGCCATCTGCGGCTAATGCAGAGCCCGCATTAAATCCAAACCAGCCAACCCAAAGCATCGCTGCTCCTGTAAAACTCATGGTTAAATTGTGAGGAAGCGTGCTGGCTGAGAGGAAATCTTTACGAGGCCCAATTACGATGGCTGTTACTAAAGCGCCAACTCCGGCGGTGATGTGGACTACGGTGCCACCTGCAAAATCGATTAGACCCATTTGCCCAAGCCAGCCTCCACCCCATACCCAATTTGCTATTGGGAAATAGACAATCAGCGTCCATAAAGAGGTGAATAGCAGCATGGCTGAAAATTTAATTCGTTCCACGAATGCACCAACGATCAAGGCTGGAGTAATAATCGCAAAAGTCATTTGAAAAGAGGCGAATACAGTTTCAGGAATATCTCCTGACATTGAATTAATATTAACTCCATTGAATAACGCTTTCGATAATCCACCCCAATAGGCGGATTCTGACGGACCGAAGGCAATGCTGTAACCAACGACTAGCCATAATATGGAAATTACTACAGCAATGGCGAAACACTGCATAAGAACAGATAGAACATTCTTGGTTCTAACTAGACCGCCGTAGAATAGAGATAAACCAGGTAGCGTCATAAATAAAACTAATGCAGTTGAGGTTAGAATCCAGGCAGTATTGCCACCACTCAGGTCTTGGGCTGACGCGAGGCTGGGGACCATTAAGAGTAAAAGAGTAGCTGCAGATTTGAGATTAAATAGTTTAGTTAACATAATTAGTAGAGCCCCTTAAAGTGCATCATTACCGGTTTCCCCGGTTCTGATACGAATGGTTTGTTCCAAATTGCTTACGAAAATTTTCCCGTCACCAATTTGGCCAGTATTTGCTGCTTTACATATTGCTTCTACTACTTGATCAGCAAGGCCGTCCTCAACTGCTACTTCTAATTTCGCTTTCGGAAGAAAATCTATTACATATTCTGCCCCACGATAGAGTTCCGTGTGTCCTTTTTGTCTCCCAAATCCTTTCACTTCAGTCAGAGTCATGCCGCTTACTCCCAAGTCGGATAATGCTTCGCGAACATCATCTGATTTAAAAGGTTTTATAATTGCGGTAATTAGTTTCATTGCTTTTCTCCTGCACCATTATGATGCGTATTCTTTGTAGCATATTAAGATTGCATAAATTCGATACCAGTAATTGAAAGACCTATCCAAGTTATTCTTTAAATTAATTAAGAAATGTTTTTCAATCATAAGAAAACGATAAAACTTTACCATGTCATTTGCTAAAGCTCCAACGAAGTACAGACAATTTAATAATTGATTTGGTATCTAATAAAATACAAGTGCAGTAACAGGAAAAATCCCTTAATTGACCAATAAAATGCGCTGTCTTGGTGCAATTTTTGATTTTAGAGCTAAGTAATAAACATACTATCAAAAAAAATTAGAGTGCATAAAGCGTAGGGGAAAAGCAGGTAAAATTTAGATTTAACAGGTAGAGGCAATCACTCACGCGGTAGGAAAGATAAGGGATTACCTCCTAGCATGGAGGGCATGCCAGGCATGCCCATGCGGTAATTCTCTGCTTAATAGATTTAATCGGCTAAATTAATGGCAGCAGTACAAAGGCAAATGACACGATTGCTTCTATTCCATATAAGTTGAGGCTTATTACCAGCAGCTGGATTTTGGCTAGGTAACCGATCGCTTGTACTAGGGTCATAAGGCTATGGGGGAAAATTAGGGCATAGTTTATGTTTCTGCACAGTAATAGCACTCCTAACGCGCGAATTTTTATGTGCGTAATCTATAAAAGTTTAAGAATAGAATTCTGAGATTCGAAGCTTAGAGTTCTTTTCTTAATATGATTATTAATCGCTTATTTTCCAGAAATTCACTCTAAGCATTTTTTCAAAAATTTCGTTACACGTGAAAAGTATTGATGGCCAAGAATTGGCATAGTCGTTAGCTTGTGGATTGATTTTGTTTGGGAGTTCGTTTTCTTTAAAATTAGAATTTTTGGAAGTGCGCGTCATAGATCCAATACTATTAAGTCAAGGCTAAATTTTTAATTGCTAGGTTTATTAGTAACAAATTATTTTTCATCAGCTTTTAAGTGAGCTTCATCTACAAGAAGATATTCAAGCGAAGTTCTTTTTTTGCCCCAGTGAGATGCCAACAATGATCCGCTAATATTGTGCCAAACACTAAAGAGAGCTCCTGGCAGAGCTGCCGTGGCAGAGAAAAACTGCAGCGCAAGTGCTACTCCAAGACCAGAATTTTGCATGCCGACTTCGATTGCGAT
>CAWKZI010000266.1:0-4338 GCA_963854365.1 Gammaproteobacteria bacterium | reverse complement strand
CCAGATGGGCCACCAGAGAGTGGTCTTCGCTATTGTATCAATTCAGCATCTTTAAGCTTTGTGGAAGGTGATGCTGGAGAACAATAAGTGATAGAACTGGGATAAGAAGAGAGCTTTAAAGAGTTAAAAAGTTCTTGGTTAGAAAATTATGAATCAGCAAAAGATTATGAAGCACCCTGCTGCATTGTTCCTTTTCAGGAAAATGGTTTCAAAATATCAACCTGTAGGTCATTTGTCTTTAAATTCAATCTGCGCTTGGTCACTTAACACAATAAGTACGAGGCATTATTGCAAACTTAATAGAGTTGCTTAATTTGTATAGAAAAACAATCAGCTAGGGTTTGAAGAAAGTGGCATGAAGGGGTCTAGCCGACGTGACGGATTCGCTCTTTGAGTTGGGTTATTAAGCGATCGAGATTACTCTCTGCTTCGGAACGATATCTAAAAGGGCCGATATTTTGTCCTTCGCGAGTCTTGAAATACCATAAGTCGTTCTCGCTAAAAACTTGTTCCGTGCGATCAAGTCCGCGGGAGTTGGAAGTATTTTGTGGGCGGCTTACAGTCGTCATAGCTAGTTTATTTGCTCTCAGCAACGTCCTGCTGTTTATGGCTAAACTAAATTGGTCTCCGCTAGCTTAAGGCCGCAGCCAAATTTAGCTTTAACTACTATAGAATATAGTTAGTCAATAACCTTAAGCTAGCGAGTATTCATACAGTAAACATAGTTTCATAGATTTAAAAGAGCGCAATAAGTATGCCATTACAGTTTTACCTCAATGGTAATGTAAGTTCTGTGTAAGAACTAAAAAATCTTATAAAACAGTAGACTACAGATCTTTATTAAAAACAATGGGTGTTTGTTTTTTTAGTTTAAACAATAAGATACAGGCTTTTCCTAATTTTTGATTATTTTTTATGTTGATTTTTATATTATGAATAAAGAGCAAATTCAAATCGAATTTATAGGATTAATCAATTTTTCTGCGGCCAATAGATCTTCTGGAGAGTTAATATTTAAGAACAAAGCTGGGTCTTTAGAATTGACTTCAAAGGCTACGCTATTTAATAGCGGAAAGACTTGTTTTGGGCCATGAAGGCCATTCTTTAGGGCTTTCTCGAGCTTCGGTAAGGTCGAGTATGACCAAAGAGAAAATAGAGGTTGGATTTGATCGCAATTCTGGCAAAAAGCAACGTCGGCATCATTTGCGATGATTCGCTGTCCGAGTAATCTCATAAGGTTTTCTGGAAAGTACGGAACGTCACCAGGAAAGACAGCAAGGTAGGCAGTTCGTATAGGCGCTTCAGTCGAAATAAAATATTTCATTGCGCTAACGATGCCAACCAAGGGACCTTCACATGGTGACCCGACATCTGCAACTATGGGCAGATTCAAATATCTATAAGCTGCTTCATTTCTGTTTACGCTCAGGGCCAGGGTACTCACTTGGTGCTCGGTTTTATCAATTATCCAATTGATGATCGGGTAACCATGCAGAGGCAGTAAGGCTTTGTCGACGAAACCCATTCGGGAGGCTTTTCCGCCCGCCAAAATTATTCCAGTGATTTCACTCTTCGGGATTAACGTTGTTAAGTCATTTTCGGATATTGTCAAAATTCTAGTCCAAATATTTTTTGCTCTACGGTGATAATTAGCAGTGAATTATGACTGATTTAGCAGTCCAGCCAACAGGATGTAGCTATTCTATGATTGAACATCAAGTATTGATATGGGAAAATCGCGCACTTTCTTAACAACTGGAAAAGTTGTTAACTTATTGAATTATTTAGCAATCAGCAATCCATTAGCGAAGGGCATTCGCCCTCGATGATTTGGTGCTCTTTAAATATTCACTGAAATGTTCGGTTTAGGACTATCGTGAGCTATTCAGGTTTACGAATGAAGAGGTTTATACATGCAAGTTTCAATTGAAACTATAGAAGGCCTGGAACGTCGAATGACGATTGCTGTTCCTAGCGAGAAAGTAGATACAGCAGTTAATGAGCGCCTTCGGGACGCAGCGAAGAACGCTAATCTAAATGGCTTCAGGAAAGGTAAAGTTCCATTTAAAGTTATCAAAAGTAAATTTGGCAGGGGTGTCCAACAAGAAGTCTTAGGTGAATTAATGAGCCAGACTTTTTATGAAGCGATAAATCAAGAAAGTCTAAAGCCAGCAGGGCAGCCCCGTATTGAAGCCTCAGAATTTATTGAGGGCCAAGATCTCCACTTTACGGCTGTTTTCGAAATTTATCCTGAAATTAGCTTGCCAACCTTTTCCAAGATAAGCGCTGATAGACTTTCCGCAGATATTACAGATTCTGACATTGATGAGATGATCGAAACTCTCAGGCAGCAGAGGCAAAGCTGGGAAGTTGCTGATAGAGCAGCTGCCGATAAAGACATGGTTAATATTGATTATATTGGGCGTAAAGATGGAGAGGAATTTGAAGGTGGAAAAGCTGAATCTTCCAATTTGGTTATTGGTTCTGAGCGAATGATTCCGGGGTTTGAAACGGGGATTATCGGGAAATCAGCTGGGGAGACTGTTACTTTACCGCTAAGTTTCCCCGCTGAATACCAGAATCAAGAATTGGCCGATAAAGAAGTGGAATTCGATATCACCTTAAATACTGTAAGCGAACAAGTATTGCCAGCTATCGACGATGAATTTTTTAAGAGTTTTGGGGTAGAAGAGGGTGGTGTAGATGCGTTTCGTTTGGAAGTGTCAAATAATATGGAGAGAGAACTGAAGACTGCCAGTCGTAGTAAGCTAAAGAATAAAATTATGGATGGCTTAATTGAGTTGGTAGACATTAAAGTTCCCGCAGCATTAGTGGGGGAAGAAATCCAACAGTTGAAAAATCAAGCACTACAACAAATGGGTGGCGGCCAAAACATTGACACCAATATGTTGCCAGATGAGCTTTTCCAAGAGCAAGCAAATCGTCGTGTCGTGTTAGGGCTAGTATTAGGCGAAGTTATCAAGGATCAAGATATGAAAGCTGATCCGGCGAAAGTAAGAGACTCAGTGGAAGAAATGGCCGCAACATATGAATCCCCAGATGATGTAATTAATTGGTACTACGGGAACAAAGAGCAACTCGCAACAATTGAATCTAGTGTTATTGAAGACCAAGTGTTCGACTACATTATCAATGAAGCGGAAATTATCGACACCAAATTAAGTTATCAGGAAGTTCTAAAGCCCGAAGAAAAAGAACCTGTAGAAGCCGAATCTTCCGAGAGTGGCAATCAAAATGCCGAAAATAAACAGTAGGCATTAGACTTTGTCGGTTATCCGTAGTTTTGAGAAATAGAATTAGAGATTATTAAACCGTGTAATAAGCGCGGCAATTAGTGTAAATAAGGAATCAAAGCCTATGGCAAACTCACAAGTCGACTCGGCACCTATGGGGGCCTTAGTACCTATTGTGGTGGAGCAGACAGCTCGTGGTGAGCGCTCCTATGATATCTACTCACGGTTGCTGAAGGATCGAGTGATATTCCTTACCGGTCAGGTCGAAGACCATATGGCGAACTTGATTGTTGCACAGATGCTATTCCTAGAATCTGAGAACCCAGATAAAGACATTCACCTATATATAAACTCGCCAGGGGGTTCGGTCACTGCGGGCTTGTCTATTTATGACACTATGCAGTTTATCCAGCCCGATGTGAGCACTATGTGCGTGGGCCAAGCAGCAAGCATGGGTGCATTATTACTGGCCAGTGGCGCTGTTGGAAAACGCTTAGCTCTACCACACTCTCGAATGATGATTCATCAACCTAGTGGCGGCGCCCAGGGTCAGGCGTCTGATATTGAAATACAAGCTAATGAAATCATTAAGATAAGAAAGAAACTTAATATAATACTTTCAGATCATTCCGGGCAAAGTGTTGAGAAAGTAGCACTTGATACGGAGCGAGATAACTTCATGAGCGCCTCGGAAGCTAAGGAATATGGTCTCGTGGATAAAGTAATTGATAGAAGAGTAGATAATAAAGATAAGGAATAGCCCGAATAAGATGAAATCGCCAAGGATGGGCTTGCAATTGGTCTTTATTGCCTTCACTTTATATTACAATACCGTTGGCGATTTAAATCTTGAATATTTAGAGATTTAGTCAAATCTGCCAATTTAATCAATGAGATAAAAAGCTAAAAGAATCCTGTAATGTCAGACGATCGTAATAACAAGGGAGAGGATAGTGCTAAGTTGCTGTATTGCTCATTCTGTGGGAAAAGCCAACATGAGGTTCGTAAATTAATTGCAGGCCCTTCAGTCTTCGTCTGTGATGAATGTGTTGATCTATGTAATGACATTATCCGTGAAGAAATT